>NZ_JADNQW010000006.1 GCF_015709455.1 Methylosinus sp. H3A | reverse complement strand
TCGCACGCCTCGAGGACGAGGGAACCCAACACGTCAACCTCGCGGCAGCCATCGAGCTGCAAGATCAATTCGCTATCAGCGGCATGAATGCCGAAGACTTTCAGTTGTTCGCCCTCGCGGACTTGCTCGCGAAAATCGCCACTTGGCCGCAGTCGCGCCTCGCCGGCCTCGCACGCGCGAGCCTCACAGAAGCCGCCGAGCGCTGCCGCAAGCAGGCGCTCGCGCTCATCGACGCATGACGCCAAACGCGGCGGCCTCGCGCCGCCGCTCGCCCCCGCCAATCCCGAATTTTGCGAGACATCGCCATGCTCACCGCCTATCTGATCGATCCGACCGCCGCGACAATCTGCAAGGTGCGGCTCAACCCCTCCAATGTCGGCGCCGCCCTGCGCCACCATATCGGCTGCAAATTGCTCGATCGCGTCTGGATCGACGATCGGCACTTCGTCCACCTCGACGAAGAGGCCTTACTCGCTCCAGTGACAGGCCTGTGGTACGTCCCGCACAGCTCTCCTCAGCCCTACGCCGGCCGCGCCGTGATCCTTGCCGAAGCCCGCAACGGCGCCGTTGAGGAACCGCTCCGCCCCATCGAACATTTCGCGTCGGCGATCCGTGTCGCCCGCCCCGTCCGTATCTCAGTTCACCGACATCGAGCCCGCGCCCGCCGACGCTATGGGCGTCAACGTCATCATCGGCGCCCGCCTCCGGCTTCAAGCTCGAGCTCGAAGACCTGCCGCTTTCCGTCCTGCAAAGCTGACGATCTGCGGCGTTCTCGAACCTATCAGTATAATGTATAGTGCTGCCCGCAGTTCGGTTCCGGCGCGTCCTCCCCCGCGTCCTCGGCCGGAGCCTGCGCCCGCGCGCCGTCTCTGCGGGGCGCGGGCGCATTGCTGGTATATTCATTTTAGGATATAAGGATATTCCGAAAAGGATATACCGCCATGCCGCTCTACATCAAAGACGACGCCGTCGATAAGCTCGCCGCCCAGGTGCAGGAAGCCACCGGCGCGCCGAGCAAGACCGAAGCCGTTCGCCGGGCGCTCGAAAACGAGCTCGCCCGAAGCCGCAAGAGCAAGCCCTCGGCGAGCGGCTCGCTCGCGCCAAGCTGATCGCCGCCGACATCGGCGAGCCTGACCCCGCCTTCGACATGAAGGCCTTCACCAACGAAATGTGGGGCGTGTGATGTTCCTCGACGCTTCCGCGATCGTCGCCATCCTCAACGAAGAGCCAGAGGCCGAGTCTTTGAGAATGCGATCGAGCAGCATTCGAGAAAAGTGCTCGTGTCGCCCATCGCCCGCTTCGAGGCCATCGTCTCGCTCGCCGCCTCGCGCGCGAAACGGCGCAAAGTGAAAACCAGCGCCGAAGCCATCGCCCTCGCGATCCAGAGCGTCGACGCGCTGCTCGAAGAAGTCGAGGCCAACGAAGTCGGCATCCTCGCCGGCATCGGCCAAAAGGCCGTCGACGCCGCCGCCAATTACGGCCGCGTCGTCGCGCATCCGGCCGACCTCAATCTCGGCGATTGCTTCGCCTATGCCGTCGCCAAGGCCTACCGGGAGCCGATTCTCTTCAAGGGGAATGATTTCGACAAGACAGACTTGAAGCAGGTGAAGACATGACAGCAAAAGACATTGCGCTGCGCCTTCGTGGCCATTCGACCGGCGCCGGTTATCTATGCCGCTGCCCAGTGCCTCAGCATGGAAAGGGACGCGGCGACCTTCGGCCCTCGCTCGCGCTCTCCGATGGAGATCGAGGCCTCGTCTATCATTGCTTCGCAGGATGCGCCCCCGCAGACGTGCGCGCTCAGATCGATAAGCTCGATCTTTCCGCGCCTCCGCCTCCCGCGGAGAGAGCCGCCCCCGCAACGAGCAAGAACAGGACGACCTCGGAAGGCGCCCGCGCCATCTGGCGCGCCGCAAGGCCCGTCGCCGGCACCATCGCGGAAACCTATCTGCAGGCCAGAGGCTTTCGCGCCGCGCCCCCGCCCACGATCCGCTTTCTGCCCGGCTACCCATATTCCCGGTGCGAACGCTTCCCCTGCCTGGTCGCCGCCGCTCAGGCGCCTTCGCGCGAAATCGTCGCCGTCCAGCTCACCTTTCTCCATCCCGGCGGCCGACGCAAAGCCGACGTGGACGAACCCCGCCGTACCATTGGCCCGCTCGGCGTCGGCGCGCTCCGGCTCGCCCCTCTCGCCAATCATCTCGGCGTCGCCGAAGGCTTCGAAACCGCCTGGGCCGCCATGTTGATGCGCGCGGTTCCCACCTGGGCGACCCTCGGAACGGAACGCCTGCTGAAGATCGCCATTCCTGCGAGCGTCAAGCGCGTCACCGTCTTCGCCGACCCCGACGCCCCGGCATCGCCTGCGCCAACCGCTTCGCCGCCGCGCATCCGCGCCTCCTCGTCGACATCGCGACGCCCGAGACCGGAGCCGAGGATTTCGCCGCCGAATATGAGGATCGTCAGCTCGCCCACGCCTCCTGATCCTCCACTAAAATTTCTGCGCGTGCGTTGAATCGCCTCCCGTGCTATTTCTCGGCCGTTTTTGCCGCCGAGCGCTCGGAGGACGATCATGTTTCGACGCGACTGCCATCATCCCTTCGATTTCGATTTTGCAGCCTGCCATCGCCCCGTGCGCCGTCAAGGCGACCCTGTGGGCGCGCTCCGCGCGCCTTGACCGCGCGCCAAGCCGATGGCCGACGCCGCCGAAATTCTGGAAGGAGTTTCGCTATGTGCATCGCCTCGACATGTCTGATCCTCGCCACTTTTGGCTCATCCAACGTCGTCGCCGAAGAGGCACAAAAGCATCGTCTTCTTGCACAGGATTTGAACCTCGTCGCTCGACCCGAGAGCGATATCCAGTTGCAAATCTGGCAGGACAAACTGCCGGACTTAGTCAAGCAGCGTGAAGCACTTCGCCGAATCACGCCGAACTTGAAGCTTCCAATGTCTACGGAGGTTTTTACGACGTCTTTCAAGGACGGCGATCGAACGCTCGTGGTCTCCGCGCTCAATTTTCGATGCGCCACTGCGCAGGCCATTCCCACGAAATAGACTGTCCTGCACGAGTCGCGGAAGTTCGGGCAGGCTCACTGCGTATCCTCAAACAGCTACCGGAATTTCCGGTTATCGCCGTGCGTGGCACGTACGGTTTCGACGCCAGCTCAAACCAGAATCAAAAATACAAAACAGTCGTCACTTTCGATCGGGAATCGCATCGTCTGATCCCGGATGTCGTGTACGACGGAGAAGTCGGGCAGCGCGACCCAATTAATCTGCAATAGCCGGGACGCGACAATGAAAACATTCTCTCACAGCGCTTCGGCTTTGATGATGGCGTGTCTCCTGTCTTCCGGTTCAGCGTTTGCTTGTGCCACTTACAATGCGGCGCAGATCTCGGAAGCTATACAAAATTCATCGTATGCTGACGACGCATTGAAAAGTAGCTCATGCACATGGGGCGGCGCCGCCGTCGCAGAGTCCGGGGGGAACACCTGCGCCTCGAACGGAAACAATTTCGGAGTCTTGCAGCTTACGAGTGGCAATCTTCCCGCAGGAATGTCGTCGAGCCAGTATCTCAATTTGTCTCTTCAACAACAGGTCGATATCTGGCTCAGCAAGCCGGGCCTTCATCGCAAGGCAACGCCTTCAACACACTCAACTCCCAAGTCGGGCAGTCCATCAACGGCTATACGGTCACGCAAGGAACCGTCGCAGCTTGCGCGCAATTTGGTTCTCTTATTTGTTCAAAAGACTTGGCTTCCCTTCAGGCGTCTGGGCAGTGCCCGAGCCTAGGAAATGGCGGTGTTCGAGCAACACGCGCAACGCTTGCGAACCGAACTGCAAACCTCGATGGAAACGGGCAGAGCATTTGTTCATGGGTAACGCCATTCAAAACAAGATCAATGCTTCTGGATGTTCTAATCAGAAATCTGGCCAGAACGATTGCCCCCAATCGCCTACACAAGACACCGGCACACCTACGATCGCGTCCAGCGATCCATTGCCGAGCGCCGCTTCGCAGCCAACAGCCGCGAGCTCGGACATCAACGTCTCACCAACGCAAATCTGAATTGCTACCCCAGTGGCCGCACAGTCTGGCGCGTGCCGATCAAGGAAGGAAAAGCGACTTACGAACCTGGCTACAAGATCCCGGCTGGAAATTCAGATAAGTCCGCCGCGAGCGGCCTCATAGGAGCAGTCTTTTCACGATGAAGAAGTCGAACACTGTTACGCGCGATACGCTGGCCGCCGCCGCATACCACGCGGTCCCTAAAATCACTCGCGACGACGCCAAGAAAATCGATGAAAATGTTCGCGGAAATCGTTAGCGCGATCGGCATTAAAAGCACGTCAAACTCAGCGGCTTCGGCTGTTTCCTCCTGCGTTCGAAATCCGAGCGTCCAGGCAGAAATCCGCGGACCGGCAGGCCGGCGATCATCTCAGCCAGAACCGTCGTTTCGTTTCGCCCGTCGTGGCGATTCTTGGAGACGCTCAACCGCAAAGATGCGCTCGTCTCCGATCGCGCAAAGCGCGCTCGCGACGACGATGATGTCGACCCTCCTCTCGAGCAGTCGCTCGACACCGCAGCCGTCAAGGCGCTCGTCGCGGCCGCGCGCGCGAGATCGCGGCCCGAGTTCTATGCGGCAAAGCAAGCGGCCATGGCTGCTTCGCCGAGCGCCGGCGATATCCCCGCCGTCCGTGAGATGCTCGGAGATCTTCAGTCGACGCCTTGGCCGCCGGCCGGCCCCGATTCAGACCACGACATAGAGGCTAATCCTCCTTGGATCGAATTAATGAACGCCTGCTTGTTCTCGGAAATCCTTCTCGTCGATCTCGGTATTCTCGAGGAGGCGGGAGACGAGCCGTCTCCGCCCGACACAACGTCGGTGGCTGCCGCTCCAACGCGTGACGTTTCCGATGATGGCGACGATGTAGTCGCCCACGACGATGCTGGTCGAGCGATCACAAACGCCGATCTCGTGCTCGAAAGCTATCGACGGCCGCCCGAGGACGCCGTGGCGAATTTGCTGCCGCCACCGGATTTCAAAGGAAACGAAGATGATTGGGAGAGGTGGGGTCTCATCGAACAAATTCGTGCGCGGCGTCGATCCACGAAACGACACAGCGACCTGCTCGATCGCTCCGTTTAAAGGCCTTACACATGCTCTCGACCAAGCAAGCCACGATATTGATCCTCTTCTACTGGGTCTCGGTCGTGGGCGCTTTCATTATCGGTCGCCAATTGCCGGTGTTATTCGGCGTGCAACTTTGACCCCCATACGAGGGGATCAGCGTCGAAAATTGACCCCCTCAGGTGAAGGCCGGACAGTCCGCCCGCAATGGTTGAAACGGCGGGCGGTGGGGGATGTTGATTGTGGAGACGATCGGACGAATCCGTCGCGAGCATTTCGTCAAGGGCAAGACGATCAAGGAGATCGTTCGCGATCTGGGCATTTCACGGAACACGGTCCGCAAGGCGCTGCGGTCGAGGCAACCTCCTTCGCCTACGAGCGCGACAATCAGCCGTTTCCCAAGCTCGGACCTTGGTCGGACAAGCTCGATGAGTTTCTGGCGGAGAACGAGAAGAAGGCGCAGCGCGAGCGGCTGACCCTAATCCGCATTTTCGAGGATCTGAGCGGGCTGGGCTACGCGGGCGGCTATGACGCCGTGCGTCGCTACGCGCGCAAATGGCGCAGCGAGCAAGGCTCGCTGACAGCCGCCGCCTATGTGCCACTGAGCTTCGAGCCGGGCGAAGCCTACCAGTTCGACTGGAGCCACGAGATCGTTTTGCTCGACGGCGTGACGACGACCGTGAAAGTCGCGCACATGCGTCTGTGTCACAGCCGCATGCTTTTCGTTCGCGCCTATCCGCGTGAGACGCAGGAGATGGTTTTCGACGCACATGATCGCGCCTTTTCCTTCTTCAGGGGCGCCTGCACGCGCGGCATCTACGACAATATGAAGACGGCGGTGGAGACGATCTTCGTCGGCAAGGAGCGCAAGTTCAATCGTCGCTTCGCGCAAATGTGCAGCCACCATCTCGTCGAGCCGGTCGCCTGCACGCCGGCCTCAGGCTGGGAGAAAGGCCAGGTCGAAAATCAAGTCGGCCTGGCGCGGGAGCGGTTCTTCACGCCGCGCCTGCGGTTCAAGACCTATGAGGATATGAACGCCTGGCTTCTCGATAAATGCGTCACCTACGCCAAGGCGCATCCGCATCCAGAAATCGCGGACAAGACGGTCTGGGAGGCGTTCGAGGAAGAGCGCCCGAAGCTGGTCCCGCTGCGCGGGCGGTTCGACGGATTCCACGAGCTGACGGCGTCGGTGTCGAAGACCTGCCTCGTGCGCTTCGACAATAATAAATACTCGGTCAATGCGAGCGCTGTCGGCGCCCCGGTCGAGATTCACGCCTACGCCGACCGCGTCGTCTTTCGCCAAAACGGGCGGGTGGTCGCCGAACATGCTCGCGCCTTCGGACGCGGCGCGACAATCTTCGATCCTTGGCATTATGTGCCGGTTCTCGCGCGCAAGCCCGGCGCGCTGCGGAACGGCGCGCCCTTCAAGGACTGGGTGTTGCCGGGAGCGATCGAACGCGTGCGGCGCAAGCTCGCCGGCAGCGACGATGGCGACCGCCAGATGGTCAAGATTCTGGCCGCCGTCCTCGATGATGGATTGACCGCCGTGGAGGCCGCCTGCGCCGAGGCGCTCAGTCAAGGCGTCCATTCCGCCGACGTCATTCTCAACATTCTCGCCCGCCGGCGCGAGCCGCCGCCACCGCCGACGATCCCGACGCCCGAGTCGTTGACGCTGCTGCACATGCCGCTCGCCGACTGCGCCCGCTATGATCAATTGAGGAGAACAGCCTGATGGAACGCACCAAGCTCTTCGATCTCATGGGAGAGCTCAAGCTCTTCGGCATGAGGAACGCCTATGACGAGGTGATGTCGAGCGGCATAAAGAGGCAGCATGAGCCGCCGCGCATCGTCGGCGATCTTCTCGAGGCGGAAATCGCCGAAAAGCATGCGCGCTCCATCAAATATCAGATGACGATCGCCAAACTGCCGCTGGCGAAGGACTTCGACGGCTTTCAGTTCGACGGCACGCCGATCAATGAAGGGCTGGTGCGCGATCTCGCCGGCGGCGGCTTCCTCGACCAACAACGTAATTGCGTTCTCGTCGGCGGAACCGGTACGGGAAGACTCATCTTTCGATAGCGATCGCCAGAAATTGCATTCGCGCAGGAAAACGCGGCCGATTCTTCAATACCGTCGAGCTCGTCACTAGGCTCGAGACTGAAGCGCGGGGAGGCCGTCAGGGACGCTTTGCGGAATATCCACGAGAATGGACTTCATCATTCTCGACGAGCTCGGCTATCTGCCCTTTGCGCAATCGGGCGGACAATTGCTCTTCCATCTGATCAGCCGGCTCTACGAGCGAACGTCGATCATCGTCACCACCAATCTCGCCTTTGGCGAATGGCCCAGCGTGTTCGGCGATGCGAAAATGACCAGCGCGCTGCTCGATCGCCTCACTCACCATTGCGACATCGTCGAAACCGGCAATGAAAGCTGGCGCTTCAAGAACCGCGCCTGACGCCCCCGATCACATCGCGAACCGAAACGCACTCGCCCCGGCTGCGCAACCCCGCCAGCTCCGCCGGGGCGAGCGCTCGCGTTCCGCCCTATGAAAAATGGGGGTCAATTTTGAACGCCGATCGGGGGTCAATTTTGGATGCCGATTGACATGCCGGACTTCCTTTCCGAGCTTCGAAGCATACAAGCCGACTTCGAGAAGAGGCGCGTCGACGTCGTGGACTTGAAAAAGCAAATTGACGAACTGAATCGCCGGTGCTTCCAGGACAGCTATTAGAGAGACGAGCCAGCCAATATGCCGATCTCACTTTGGCCGACTCGCCGTCGCCGCGTCTCGAAGCAAAATCTCCGACCGGTACGGCATCCGCCGGCCGTCGTTGCGCCACCACAATCGCACTTCCATGGCGTGTTCATCGTCAGGCTTCATCAAGAGCTCGAAGACTGGCGTGCGACCCGCCTCGATGCCATCGACGAATGCTGGTCTCCTCTCGCTTTGGCTATGATTGAAATCGAAATCCACGTGCTCTTGCGAGCCGTTCGTGAGAACGCCGACAAATTGGAGTTGTTCGGGAGAATGCCGAAAGGTTGATTTGTTAGCGCGTATTGATCCGGTTAAGATCGGCACCCACCATTTGTATAGCGGTCGATGCGACGCGCCAACGCCGCTGATTGGCCGGTTCTGACCCGTTGCGGTCATTCAGATCCGAGACAAATTTCGTGCTTGCAAAACCTCTACCTTTGCAAGACCCAGAACGCTCATTATGGAACGCTGATTGTATGCTATGAACGTGTCACATCTATAACTTCAAAGTGTAGTTCCCGGCCTCGTCAAAATAGGGGGACATCGCCAGTCCTGCCGCATTGGCGAGGTGATCGAGGGTTCCCCGAAGCCCTCGTGCGGCTGTCGCGTCGTCGGCCGGAACTTGCTCAAAAATGGATTCGACCAAATGATAGGGCTGGTTCTTTAAAGTGCTTGACGGCATGTCGACAGACAGCGCGCCCTGAGGCAGGAAGTCTTGCAGCAAACGAAGGCCGCCTACACCCGTAAGGCTCGCCAAAATCGCTATAGGAGGCTCTGCGCCGAGCCGATGCAGCGCCTGCATGTAGAGCCGGGCATAGCGAATTATCGTAGCTTCTAGATGCGGCAAGATTAGCCCGTCGGAACCCCGCGCGATTGACGAACCTACCGCCTCGACAGCCCCCGTACGGAACACCTGCGTATAAGCGCGCTGGGGCTTAGGCGGGCCATCCATATTCGATGTGACGGTGAGGCCGTCAAACGTGATTTGATGACGGCGAGCATGCGTGTCGAGTAACGTTGGAAACTGATTTGGGTTACCGGCCGCTTGCTGGATCGGAAAAGTGCTACCGATACTGACGGCACTAAAGGGCACGATATGCAGAGCAAGCACACCACCATCGAGCAAGGTAACGGGTGTATCGCCGCCTTCGATCCGTGCTGACCGCTCGATGCGGAAGTTTCGGATTTTGTCGGCGACTGTGGCGGAGAGGGAAAAGACCGCGCGAAGCTCATCGACATCGATCATATATTTGCCGTTGCTGTCGCGCGCGTAGAAACGAAAGACGTTTTGATAAGTGACCTGGTGGGGCGGATTCCAGCTCTTGGCGATACGCATGACGATAGCTGCGCCCCCGCCTGCCAGCCGCACGGCGGCGGTTGACACTCCCGAGATCGCCGGTCGGATGCCAGACCTCAACAACTGCTCAAGGCGCAATATTTCCTTGTCGGGATCAGGGTTGCTTATGCCTACGATTTGCGAGGGCAATCCGTTCGTCTCGTCCATCCCAAAAACCAAGTAGCCGCCCTGGCTGTTTGCAAACGAACTAGCGTCGTATAGAAATTCTTTTTTGTCGGCGTCAGTCGATCCGACGGAATCTCGTTTGTAGTCGAGCGATTTTCCTTCCGGCTCGACGCCGATCAGGTCAACTAGATCGGTCTCGGTTAATTGAGTGGGCTGTCTATCTGCAAAAAGCATGGCGATTACCATTCCATGAGCACGTTGTAACTGCTCCGGCGGATTGCCGGTCAAACCGCGCCGGATGCGACGCGTCCTTTCGACCAAGCTCTACGTCGCTTCAAATAGTCTTCGTGCTTCGCTGCGCGGTCGCTCTCATATTCATCGATGATTCGGGCGATGTAATCCGGCGTTACCTCGTATACCGACCACCCTGGCTGTCCCGGAACCGGCTCCTCCTCGTTTCTCTCTGAGAAACCGGGAGCCGCCCCCAATTTTATCGCCCGCTTGTCTTTAGTGTGAGCGTGCGCCGTTATGTCGGCCAATTGCAGCAGCGGGCTGCATTCCTTTTTTTCAAGAGCGTAAGAGCGGAGTAGGTCAATTCCGCCCGTATCAAGCCTCCACCTTCTGTCCTCAAATAACCGGGCGGTGTCTTTTGCGTTCTTGTGCCCGTCTTCAACCACAACGGAGAGCTTGCTTTGCGGGCCATAGCCCATCACGGTTCGCATGAGCCCGTCAAGGACGCCCATGAAGCAGATGCCATATTGACTGGTACGATGCATCTTCTGGGGGCGACGGTCCAAAAAATAGGTTTTGTAAGTCTCATACGACAGCGATACCGTGAAGCACTCGGTGAGGTGTGACGCCCCCAGCCGGCCGAATTCCGTGTAGATATCGAAGCACTTTTCTGCTGACCATCCCTCGAACTCGCCCTGCAAGGCTCGAAATTCAGAGGCGTGAAATACCGTGAAGCCGAACTCGCGCTGGATGCGCGTCAGGGCGCGCCGGCATCTTTCCCAGCGACCAGCGGTCGAGAGCATGGCCGACATCACCATGTCCGGCGCGGGGCCGTGCGTATCGCTTTCGTCTATGTAAGCGGTAAAATTCATGTGTGAGCGCGCCAGTCGTCGGCATTCGCGTCTGCCACTCGGATTCTTGCCCCTCGCTTTAGCCAATTTTCCACCAATACGACAGTGCAGGACAACATGCCAAGCCCCTCTGACATGCTCGCTGTGAGCCAAACGGCTCAGCGTTTAGCCTCAGGCTACTATGCATTCCTTGTGGCTCACTTGGTCGCGGTGAACCCGAAATCGATCAATTCACTTCCGCCCCCAAAGGCGCTAGGCGAGGACCCGATTGGCGAAATCAAACGAAAGGACGGAACCACTCACACATTAAACCTGCGCCACTACCTTGATTTGCTCCGCCAAGATCATGGGCTGCAACGAGAGCTGTTACGGGCATGGGCCATGGGCGCGCTGCTGACACTAGGCGACGAACTAGAGAAACATGGCTATTTTGATCGAGTTCCAGAGTTGGAGCTTGTATATCACCTACGAAACGGAGTCGCTCACGGAAACCGCGTCAACATCACAAAAAACGGGCGAGCTCGGTTGGCAAGGTATCCAGCTC
Source organism: Methylosinus sp. H3A (assembly GCF_015709455.1). Classification (NCBI taxonomy): domain Bacteria; kingdom Pseudomonadati; phylum Pseudomonadota; class Alphaproteobacteria; order Hyphomicrobiales; family Methylocystaceae; genus Methylosinus; species Methylosinus sp. H3A. The sequence goes on along the minus strand of NZ_JADNQW010000006.1, from coordinate 110,562 downwards.
ATAATCGAAACGCCGCTGTGAAAAGCCCTGCCGGGGTCTTTTATGAAATAACGCCTTTCCTGTCAGGGCAAGTGCTCTTCGACTTCATGGGGCCTGCCGACGTTATCGACTTACTGCAATCGGTCGAAATTCACCTCTCCAATGCAGCCGGTGCACGTCCGTAACGTCCATTCTGTTAAGCCCCGCCACCACTCAAAATCCTCGCTTTTTGAGTGGTGGCGCAAAAGGCGCATAAGCTCCAGTATGGAGTCCTCTCGGGCGAAGGTCTGCTCCCTGGCGCCCCTTGGCCGTTCGGGACCGCGAACGAGGAACTCTGGCCCGAATCGGTCATTGACCTTTGATGACCAGAAGGTCTCAAATCGGATGCAAGCGGCCCTTCCCAACGAATCCCGACGTGTCTACTATCGCGGGCGCTGCAATTCGTTCGTCAAGCGTGTTAACGGGGCTCGCCGGATGCGGATTTTTGTCTTTTACTCACGTTCGTTATTCTGGCCTGCAAGCCTTTACCGACTCGGCCGAACCGACAGAAGCCGCCGCACCTGTGTCGAGAGCCAAATCCTGCGGCGAATCTATCCCGAACACATCTACCGAAGAATTCAACAAGAAATGTATTGCATTGGCTGGCCCACTGGCGGCTATGCGAGGCGGAATGCTTGTCCTGCGCATGGACAATGGTGACAGAAAAAACTTCAATAACAAGGATGGAACTGGCGCAATGGAAGGAGGCTATGGCTATGGCCTCGCTGATTTTTATCCATCGACGCATATTTTCGTCGTGGCAGACTTCGGGGTAGACGCGGGTCGCATCATTGCTGTCGATGGTCGAACAGGACGCACGTTGGATTTCGGATATGCATCCCCTCATTTTTCGCCGCTCGGAAATTGGGCGCTTACGATCGAATATGATGTAGACGGAGTGACCGAGTCTGATTTCGCGATCCTCGATGTCCGAGGCAAAAAGCCAATTAAAATATGGGCGTCTAAAACTAGTAAGAAACGCTTGCCGGCGAAAGCCAAATTCGCTGCCTGGGTCAATGACAGAACGATAAGCTTTACGAGCTCCGGGCAAAAATCTGTGTTTCTTTTCCAAGCCGACAATGGCGCTTGGGACATAAGCACAACGATGCCTTCGAATTGAGGATGGCATCGATGACGGGCTGCCTGCGCATCCGCTTGCCGATGCCAAATCGATTCAAGTGAGCAAAGTTCCGAAATCTGCCTTCGATCGATTCCGGTCGTTTCGACGGTCTGCCTACGAACGTCCCCTTTTGGCGCCCCTTGGCCGTTTGGGACCGCGAACGAGGAACTGTGACCCTAAGCAGACCCTCAGCCCTGCATCCATGAAGCGAGCGGCTACGGACCTGCAATCCGCTAGACCTCTGGCCAGGATTTGCCTGCTAAGTAGGATTCATGGGCTTGATCAGCCGCCATAAGCCGATCGCAGATCGCGGATATCAGGAACCATATAATCGGCCACCTCCTGCCCACCCATGAATCGCGCGAAGTCCTCAGCGGTTTCGAGGCTGAAGAGGGCGACGCTGTAAAGCAGTTGCGGACGCGGGCGGTTCCATTCAATGTTGGGAGTGAAGCGCCCGTCGCCCTGAGTATAAAGGTGATGAGCATACAGATCACTCCATGCGCCATGCACATTCTGCGAAGCACCCGCGAATATCCCAAGGTAGGCTTTGGCAAGTCCTACGGCCTCGGCCTTCTCGTATAGGTTCTTTCCGCCCCAATCCCGTTCCCTTTTCGCGGGAGTTCCTCGGGCGCGACGCCCGAACTCTTGAACATCCGATCGATCGAGCGACGCATCCGATCCTCGATCGGACGTATGATGCCGCTACAAGCGTCGACGTTTTCATTGATCGCCTTGAGCAGGCGGCGCTCATGATCGAGCGAGTGCCTCACATAGCGATCAAGCAGAGCCAGATCGTACTCCTGCAGCAGATAGCGGATTGCCACAACGGTCTCGAAGGCGAGGCGCGCAAAAATGAAGCTGGTTTCCCGGCGATGCTGCACGGTCTGATCCAGCATAGCTGAAAGCAGCTTATAAAGGCGCACCATGTTGCCGCCGATAACAGCTTGATCTCGTGTCCAAGTTCCGTCGGGTCCGAGGATGCTAATGGCAATAGTGATGTAACTGCCGGTTTCGATCATGAGATCGAGTCCGAGACTCAAATAGTCTCGCTCGCTCTTGAAACCAGCAAGCCGTTCCGGGCTTACGTCGACCCGATCAATCTCTGGAAAAGGGGAAGCTCTCTTGCCTTCAGGGACTGCGTCTTTCATGCCATGTTCCGCTAAAGGAATCCGTTTCGCAGCCGCTCCGATTGCTCGGAGCGGTGCGTTCGATCAATCCTGAAAAACACGTTTTCGCCGCGTCACGGGTGGCAGTCACCCGAATACCGAACCTCGACGCCGACCACATCGGTCCACGAGGCGCCATCGTCTTTTGTTTGCAGATGAATCACCCCGCCGTACTTCGTTTCTCGATAAAATACCGAGGCCTTCTGGGCGCGGTTTGCGGAGCCGACAAGCTTTTCCGGGACAAACGGGGTGACGACCGGCTGAGACCCGGCCGGGCAAACGGGTTTTGGAAATTCTCGACCGCTGATCGCAGTCCCGCTGAAATCCGGGTCGAGGAAATTTGCTGACGCTTGCCCGCCGGCAACAACGGCGCCGAGCAACAAACCAAAGACGCCGACTGTTCTCTTCTTCGTCATGAAATAATCCTCCGTGGCCTATGCTTCGTCCGCGGCGCCCGCGAGAACCGCGGTTCGCCGGCGCGCAGCGCCGATGTCGGAATCGACCGAGGGAAAGACCGACCTTCCGCGCCTTCCGATACCGAAGGGTCCGTTCACCGATCACAGCTCCTAAATCGAGCCGCTCACCGCTTCGACCCCACCCGCCTGGCCTGCTGCTTGCGCGGCCGGCCCGAGACGATCGGCCGCGCGATCGTCGCGGGCATGGGATCGGCGTCCACGAGGACTCGCACCGATATTCCCAGCTTTCGAGCCATGCGGTCGAGCGTCGGCAGCGACAGCGTCGCCGTGCCCATGCAAATATTATAATATGTCTTATCGGAGACACCGAGCACTTCGACCGCGAAGCGCCGGCGCGGTATTCCGCACTTTTCCTCGATCTGCAGTAGCTTCGATCGAACGATCTTCAGCAGCTCAGGGCTATCGTTTTCGCAGGTTTTTTCACTCATTGGCGCATCACAGCCCGAATCGACTCCTCCGCGACTCTACCATCGAACTGGGCGGAAGAAGACGACTTACTTTCATTCCATCATAATGTAGGCTGTATGCTCGATTTGATTCGATGGAGGAGAACAGGCCCCGAAAAAAGAAAAGCCCGGCGCGACGGCCGGACCTCTCCAAGATCGCTAATGGGGGACGCCAATCCCTCAAAAGCCGGGAATATGAATGCACCGGCCACATTAGCGATCTTCCGAAAAATTGCAAGAGGTTGCGCGTCCCGCGCCACAGGATTTCTTTGCCTGTTTTCCGCTTAAATAGCGGAGAGCAAACGATGAATCACGCCCAGACGACAGGCTCGACGGGCCGTCGGCCCGACTTTGCCGCGAGTTATCACGCGAAAAAATTGTTCGACGCGCCCTTGTTCGCGGTCACAAACAAGGAATTGCTCAAAGCCGCTCGGAACGCCGTGAAAGCGCTGCGCCTCGATCGCAGCGAGCGCCAAACCCTCGAGCAGCTCGCGCTGTGCTTCGGCGGCCAACAACTCGCCCACGGCCTCTTATGCTGGCCCTCGAACGCTTCGATCTGCGACGCAACCGGAATGAGCGACAGCACCGTCCGCCGCGCGCTCTCCAAGCTCTGCCGCCGCGGGCTCATCACGCCGCGCGAGTCCGCAAACGGTAAACGGTTCCCGATCAAGAACGCGAGCGGGGAAATCGTCGACGCCAGAGGCTTCGACCTCACCCCCCTCTTTGCGCGCGCAGGCGAGTTTGCCGACCATGTGCGCATTGTCGAAATCGATCGACGCTTGAAGCGTCAACTCCGCGACGATCTCACGGCGATCCGCAACAAAGTGTTATGATCTGTGCGCGGACGACCCTCATGGTCTCGCCGGCGTCGCGAAGCGCGCCGAAGAGGTTCCCAGACCTTCTCGCGACAGTTCGGCCGACGAGCTCGCCGGAATCATCGGGTCATTCGCAGAGCTCGCCGAAGAAGCTCGGACACTCCGTTACACCGAAACCCTATCGGAGAATATAAGCGGGTATGCCCATCAAAATGACGGGCATACAAAACAAGAAGCTAAACGCTCTATCGAAGATTGCAACCAACGGAGCGACGCTAACGCGTCGCAACATCCTCACGAGAAGCGCGCCTCCGGCGCAACTTTTGACGCTAGCCGAGAAGAAGTGTCTGGGACCGTTCGGAAAACCGAACAGCATTCCGTGACCTTCGAGCTCGCAATTCCAAAGGATCTGTCCTTGTGGCGTGAGGCGTGCCCCGAGATCGAGTCCTTCGCTCCCGTTCGGTCGATCGAGGAAGCCTCCGCGACAGGCGCGACGCTCATCAAAGCCTGCGGACTTGCGCGCCACGCTTATGAGGACGCCATCCATCGTCTCGGCGCCCTCAACGCCGGGCTCCTCGCGCTCTTCGTCTACCAGCGACACGCAGACGGCGAACGCCCGGGCGGCACGCCCAGTTCGATCGCCGGGCGGCCTGTTCGTCACCTTCCTCCGGGATCGCCGACGGCCGCGAGGATCTCACCAAGCATTTGCACGCGATGCAGCGGCGCCGGCGAGCGAAGCGATACCACTAGGTCGAGGGCCGCCCGCCGATCGTGGCCGCTTCGGTTTCGCGTTCTTTCGAGCCAGCGCTTTCTTCGCAGTTTCCGCGGGGACGTCGGGCCGCGCATTGTTGTGCGTGCGTTCTGGTCGCGCCTGACGGCGGCCTATCGTCGCGAACGTCTTCCATCGCCAGACGGGTTGTTGCGCGAGATCGCTGTCTCGACACTCGCCCGCGTTCGGTCCTCGTCGCCATCGCCTTCAGGCGGAGCACGGCAGGCGGCGGGAATCGGCGCATGGTGAATCCAGTCGACGCTCGATCGCGGTAGAGCCGTTGTGTGAAGAGTAAGCATCCGGCGTGGGCCGCAGGCGATGGGCTGAAGCGTCAGGCGCCAGCGCGCGACTTCAGGTCTTTGTGGATTTCGATGAGCTCGACGAGAGTTTCGATGCCGAAGTCGGTGAATGCGAGAACGCCGTCGTCTCCGATGCCGTAGACCCAGATGACGCCGTCCTCGGTGTCCATTTCGAGAGCGACGTCGTGGATGAAGTCGACGCTCTCGCCGAGGCGCTCTGCGACGCGTTCGACGGTCGTGACATGATCGACCTTGTTGACGTGCATGCTCAGGCCGCCAGCGCCGATGCGCGCGGAGCCGACGCTCGCCAGTTCCACGGCAGCAGTTCATCGAGCCGATGCGCTGGATGTCCGGCGATGCGCGAGAGAACGTCGGCGAGCCAGGCCTGCGGATCGACGCCGTTCATCTTCGCGCTCACGATCAGGCTGTACATCGCTGCGGCACGCTGGCCGCCGCGGTCGGAGCCGCAGAACAACCAGCTTTTTCTGCCAAGGCGATGCCGCGCAGTCCGCGCTCGGCGGCATTGTTGGACAGGCACACGCGCCCATCCTCGAGGAACAGCGTGAAGGCCGGCCACCTCTTCAGCATGTAATGGATCGCCTTGGCGAGATCGTGCCCACGCGAGAGTTTGGCGAGCTGTTCGCGCAGATAGTTTTCCAGCGCGTCGACGAGGGCGGCTCGACGCCTGTCTGACGGCGAGACGTTCCCCGGCGCTCTTGCCGTTGATCGACCGCTCGATCGCAAACAGCTCGTCGATCCGGCGCACGATCTCGACGGCAATCGGAGAGAGCGGGATTTCCTTTTTCCCCGCCGCTTTGCGCCGCGCATTCTCGTCGATGTCCGCCATTGCGAAGAACGGCGCCGCGCATGGACCCAGCACGCGGCCTCGCAGATCGCGCCGGGCTCGCGCCCCGGCAGATACAGCTTGCCGTAGCCGTCATAGGCGTCCGCTTGCAGGATGCCGGACCAGTTCGCCAGATGGCCCTGCGGATGTTCGCCGCGCCGATCGCGCGAGTAATAGAACATCGCCGCTGCGGCCCGGCGCCGCCGAAGGGCGCGTCGTCGCGCACATAGACCCAGCAGCGGCCTGTGTCGGTCTTGCCCTTGGCCAGCACGGGAACCGTGGTGTCGTCCCCGTGCAGCCGCTCGGCTGCGGACATGCGCCTCGACGAGACGCCGCAGCGGATCGAGTGCGGCGCAGATGGAGCCGACGGCGTCGGCCATGGTCGACAAGGCGATCGGCGCGCCTTCGAGAGCATAGCGCTCGGACTGGCGGTTGAGCGGCTGATGCTGGCCGAACTTCTCGAAAGCGATCATCGCCAGCAGGCTCGGCCCCGCCCAGCCGCGCGACGACATGGAACGGCGCCGGCGCCTGGGTGATCTTCTCGCAGTCCCGGCAGGTGAACTTCTCCCGCACGGTCTCGATGACCTTCCACTGGCGCGGCGTCGTCTCCAGCGTCCGCGTCACATCCTCGCCGAGCTTGCGCAGGCGCGAACCGCCGCAGCAGCCGCAGGCCTTCGGCGCCTCGATCACCACGCGCTCGCGCGGCAGGTGGTCAGGAAAGGTTGCGCTCCGGCCGCTTGCGCTCGAAGCCGGCGACCGTGGTCGTCCTGGCGACGGCGCGCTCCGCGGCGAGTTCGTCTTCCGTCGCGTTCGCTTCCAGCTCTTCGAGCTCCAGCGACAACTGATCGAGCAGCCGCGCCGAGCGCTCCGACTTCTGCCCATAGATCTGCCGCTGCAATTTGGCGATCTGGAGCTTCTGCGCGGCGATCAGCGCCATGTCTTCCGACGCCTTGGCGAGCGCGACGGCGAGTTGCGCTTTCAGCACGGCGTTTTCGTCGAGAAGGGCTCGGGCGGCGGCGTCCATGAGGCGAAGTGAATCATAAAACGCGCGATTTGTGGCGCCCCAAAATGCAGCCGACCCCAGCTTTTTCGGCCTCACCCGGCGCTTTGTGGCCTCCAGGTGAGTTGCGGATTCCGCCAATCGATCCCCTCGAGCATATAGGCCATCTGCCCGGCCGAGATCGACACCGCGCCCGCGTTCGCCGAGGGCCAGATGAACTTTCCGCGGTCGAGCCGCTTGGCGTAAAGCGACAGGCCGACCCCGTCGTGCCAGAGGATTTTCGCGAGATCGCCGCGGCGCCCGCGGAAAATGTAAAGGTCACCCGCGTGCGGGTCGCGTTTCAACTGCTCCTGCACCTGAAGAGCCAGCCCCTGCATGCCGCGCCGCATGTCGGTGTGGCCGGTGGCGATCCAGACCCGGCAGCCCGCCGGCAGAGGGATCATCGACGCAGCGCCTTCACGACCCGCGACAGCGCGGCGGTCTCGACATCGGCCCACACGAGGATCCGATCCCCCTCGGCGAGAACGATCTCCATCTGGCCGGTCGGCCCTGGAGGGGAACATTCTGTCGTCGTGTCCGACGTGATCGTGACGGGCAGGATCGGCGCGAGATCCTGCGGCGCGGTCGGGACGACGCCGAACTGCCGACGCCAGGTGAAGAGTTGGTTGGTGTTGAGGTCGTGCCGCCGCGCGACCTCGGCGATCGAAGCTTCAACCTCGAGGCTCTCGTCGACGATCCGGCGCTTCTCTTCGAGAGACCATGATCGGCGCCGGAGAGCTGGGGGATCATCATCATTGCGCGACATCGGCGATAGTGTCCACTTGTAATAGAAGCGGACACGATCATCGCGCCACCTGTCAGGCAGCTATCTCAAAAACCGCAATCAACGCCAGGCGGCCGCCGCCGGAGGGATACTGTGAAGATGCGCCATCGAGAGTCTCTCTCTGGATAAGCTCTGAGACGCCTCTCCCTTCGCATGTCGTCAACGCATACGTCCCGTTGTCCGGGCGACGGCCACTGGACACGAAAATTTTCCCCTTGGCGCGTGCCGCGCCAATTCCTCGCGATCGCGCGCGAGCGCGCTTCAAAATTCCCGCGTCCGGACGTGGCTCGGCGCTTCGCTGGCCCCTCGCCTGCGGCTCGGGCTCTGCCCCGACAATTTCTGGCCGTTTAGCGCCTCCATCGCGAGGGAGATGGCTCCTTCGCAGAAAAATGGAGTGAGACAATGTTCGATATGGCCCGTTTCCACATCATCGGCCGCGTCGGCAATATCAAGACGTTCGAGAAGAACATGCGGATCTCGATCGCCGCGAACGCTTCCTACAAAGAAGGACGGCGAGTGGGTCGACGAAGCCGACTGGAACGAGGTGGTCGTGTTCGACAAGCGCACGATGCAATATGTCTCCGAGAAAGTCGGAAAGGGCGACTACGTCCGCGTCGAAGGTCGGCTGCGCCAGAACAGCTACGATCGCGCCAGCGAGACCGTCTACACCGTGGAACTCATTTGCGACGAGTTCAGCCGCTTGCCGAAGAGCGCCTGAACCTTCCGGGCCGCCCCGAGTGGGCGGCCCTGCCCTCGCGCCCCACTTTCTGATAGGATCACCGCCATGAACGCCCACTCGGTCACTTTCGACAAGCTCGTCTACCTCGACCGGCTCAAAGCCGCCGGTGTGCCGGACGACGTCGCACGCGCCCACGCCGAAGGCCTAGATCAAGCCTTGCGCGAGTCCGTTGCGACCAAAAGCGACTTGGAAAAAGTCGAGGCGTCGCTCCGCAGCGACATCACGAAGGTCGACGCCAAAATCGACGTCACCGGTGCCGACTTGCGAACAGAGATCGCAAACTCGGCAAACCGTCTCGCGGCCGAGTTCAACGCCACGATCTACAAAGCGATCGGCGTCGTCGGCGCAATGATCGCGGCGTCTTCTGTCGTCGCGCATTTTTGGAAATAGCCGACGCTCGACGGGCGGCTTCGGTCGCCCGCTTTCGATCAAAATGCCGCACGCCTCGCAAATACTCCGATGGTCTAACCCACGCGCTGTTTTCGCCGAGCCGGCGCCTCCCCGGGCATGAACTGAAACCAGCGACCGCCGAGCTCACCCTTATAGGGCTGGTTCAAATCCTTGCGCCTCAGCCGAAACGTCACCGTCGTATTCGGGACGCCGAGTGTCAGCGCCCACTCGTCCCCACTCTCTACTAAAGCATCGAAGCCTTCTCCGGGCCGATCCACGTCGGCCAAAAAAATCGAATGACTCATAATCATAGGTCCATAAGCCACTCGCGGAACGGAGGCGAGCTAACCCGACTCCCCGAACCGTCGTACATTGAAAGCGAAAGTATCGCTCTGCTTCTATTCCGATCGTCGTAAAAATGCCATAAGGAACTCAAAGAAATCGTATATCAAATGGAGAAAAAAAGGCGTTCGAGCGCGCCAAAAGCGTCGAGCTCGACAATTCCTAAGAAAAGCTAAATTGATCGTTGCGTTCGAAAAATTCGACGAGAAAATCAATCGTTTCGACTTTTTTTTTTTGGTTTCCTTGTCGGGAACTCGGGCGTAAACAAGCCTCGAATCACGGATGACATTCGAAAATTCAGCTGTAATTTAGCCGGAAAGAAGAATTCGAATTCAATTCACGGTCGACGATCCGACGTCGAATTCACCATCGTTTGCGAACTTTCCTCGAATGGCCTCGCCATCCCCTTCTCCGCATTGATAGACTGTCACGAATTCAGCGTTCGCTATGCGCGCAGCAGCAGATGCTTCGCAATGGTCGACTTGCCGACGTTTCCAGAAAAATTCATCACAGCAATCTTCATTCTTCAGATCTCCCTGTGCGGCGGAGCCAGCGCTTTAGCGGCTTCTCCGCTTCCATGAACTGAGTTGCGAAGTCGTCTCGCTTCTTTTTGTCGAGCATCGCCGCGGTTCTCTCATAATCGTCCGTCGCGCATCGTTCACCATATCATTTGATGAAGCCGACGACGACCTCTCCACAGCGCTCGATTTCGAACCCTCCGGCGCTTCCAAACGCCCTTTGCTTCCCCGCCGTCCCTCGGCTCGGAGCCTCGATCGGTATTTCCAAAATGTCCCGATCGACATCTGAAGCCCGACCTCCGACATCGCGGCTACCAGGTCTGCGGCGGTCGCTCCTTCCCTCTCCTTAAGCTCGAGCTCCGGCAGGATTTGACGCAGGAGCGCAATTTTCGATCGAGCGCGCACCTTCTTCACGGCCTCTCGCAGGCGGTCGACGTCTACGACCATTGGAGCGCTCTCGTCTTCGGACATGTGTTCTCCCTCCTAACGGAAGCTGAAGCTATCAGATCGGCTGCGGCGCGCCAATAGAATGTCTGGGACTGTCTCTGGTACTGTGTTGGAGTAGTCAGGTTCTGGGATTAAGTGTCTGGAATCATCAGGGAGTATTCCATAATGGACTTGATATATCGTGAAATGACTTAGAACTGCCTGTTTTGGTCATGAGAGGCGTTCGGTAGCGGAAATTCGAAAGTGAAACGAAGGCGAAAGGGGCAATAGAGTTTTTTCTTATTTGACAAGATACCGGTTTGTTGAGTATGCCTCGGACCAGGCGCTTTGCCAAGCGCGGTCGAGCCATGGCGGCGCGCGCCACGGCGCGCGAATTGCCCCCTCGCCCCGAACTCCCGCAATGGTGCAGACCCGAAAGCCCTCACGATCCAAGCGGCGCGTTCAGGCCGACATGACGGCCGAGGACTTCGCCCGGCTTGATCAAGCGTGTCGGCTATTCGGGGTCGAAAATCGGAATTGATCCGTCGGCTCACGCGGGCGGCGCTCGACGTGGGACCAGCGCTCTCCGTCGACAACGCAGCGAGCTTGCGAGCCGTCTCCAAGGAGCTGCGGGCGATCGGCCGCAACATCGCGCAGATCGTCAAAGGCATTAATCTCGGCTACGCGCCGCAGCTCGCCGAGGACGAGGCGTTGTTCCGCGCCACTCACCAGGCTCTGACCGATCTCGACGTGAGAATTCACGAAATGACGGTCGCTTACGGCACAAGGCTGCGCCGATCCGCGGGCCTGAAGCCTCTCGCCGAGAGAGAACCGGGCTGATGGAGCAAAATCTCCGAGTCTATCTCGTCGAGGAAATGAACCGCCTCGCGTCGCGCGCGCGAACCGCGACAGCCACCGCGAAGGACCGAGATCGGGAGATTTTGGAACGATCCGCGCCGAGGCGACCTGCGCGAGCTCCAAGCCGCTCGCGCCCAATCCGGGAACATTCGCGCGCCTCGCCGGCGGACCCGAATCCCCTTCCCCACGCGACCGATCGCGCGCTTCGTGGAACCACGATCACCGGGCGCGAGGACGAAGAAAAGCGCCGCAGCCTGCCGAACGCGCCGCACGGCGGGGCCGCGAAAGCCCCTCGCTCGTCCGGCGCCGCATCCAGCGGGCGTACGGAAGCGTTTCTAGGGCGTGGGGCCTCTCTGCAATCGCGGGCCGGCGCGCTGGCGGGCGGCTATCGGCCCGCCGTCGTGAAGGTCGTATCTTACGCACATGGAGCCTCACGCGCTTCCGCGACCGCGAACTATGTCGATCGCGAGGACGTCCACCTCGAAAGCCATGACGGCCTGGAATTGAAAGGCCGCGAGGCCATCAATGCGGAGATCGCCGCATGGTCAAAGGACTTCGAGCAAAGGGCTGAAAGTCAGGACGTGAGTTCCGTGCGGCTGGGCGTCATAGGCCTGCACGATACCGCCGTCGATCGCGAAGCGCTCGGAAAGGCGATGGCGGCAGCTTTCAAAGGCCACAGCTACGCATATCGCATCGAAAAGCTACCCGGCGGCGCCATCGAAGGACGCGCCGTCGTCGCGTTCGCCGGCACGTTAGGGATGCGAACCGAGACCGACTGGCGAGACGGCGTGCCTTTCGCCAAGACGATCGAGGAGCGGGAACGGTTCACAGTGACCACCCGCTCGATCGGAGACCCCGAGAACGCCTTCGCCGAGCGAGTCTTTGCGCCGAAATCCGAGGCGCGGATGAAGGCCCGCATCGAGGAAGCGACCGGCATTGGCCAGCACCGCCTCAGCATCGAGCCCGCGCGCCGGGCAATGGTCAATCGAGCGTCGTTCACCGCCTCACCCAGCTCGTCGATCGCGGGCCCGCCACTTCCGGGTCGGGCGCGACCCTCTCCGACCCTTCCTCAATTCAGGCGGAGTCGCGCGCATGGCGCGCGGATCTCCGCTCCTTCAAACCCCGCGACACGATGCATCTCATCATTTCGTCGAAGGCCGGAACCGACGTCGACGCCTTCGAGATCCGTCCGCGGCTTCCTCCACGAGCAGTTCTCGGATCACAAATTCATCTTCGGCGTTCACACCGACAAGGAGCACGCCGGCCATGTCCACGCTCACGCGATCGTCGCGGTTCGGAACGCCGAGGGTGTGAAAATTCACCCCGGTCCGCAGGACTTTCGGGCATGGCGCGAGGTATTCGCGGAGCACGCGCAGACTCAAGGCCTGAAGATCGTCGCGACCTCGGCGGCCGAGCGCGCGTCGTCCCAAAGCTACGGTCCGAAGGACAAAGCAATCGTAGATGCGGCGGAGCGTCCCCGGCCCGGGCGTGAAGCGCGCGACCGCGCTTATGCGCGCGATCCGGCAAACCAAACTCTCATCGAAAACGCGCGGCGTCGTATCGATCGCGCGCACACGAACCCCATTCGATTACCAGCCGGCGAACCTCAACGCATGGCGGTCAATGAGGCTCGCAGCGCCTGGTTCGACGTCGCCAAGGCGAATCCGACGAACACGACCGCGGTCGACTTGCTCAGACGTGTCAATATGTCCGCTGCCGCGGGAGACATCCTTGCAAAAATCGCAATTCGTGTAGAATCATATCATTCACAGGAGGGACCAATGGCCGGCGCCACATCCGAACAATTGTCTTCCGACCTCACGACTTTGAATGACATCGTCGATAGGGCGTCTCAAGCCCTCGACCCGTCCACACGCGAGACCTTCCTCGAAAGGTCCGGGCGCTACCTCGAAACTCTCGCTACGCGAGTTGACTTCACACGGCTGGCCGAGCAAGGCGCTCAGGCCGTTTCGGCACAGACCGTGCAAGCGGTCGCCGGCGTCCGCGGCCAGCAGCTGGTCGATCGTGCGCAAGAACTCGCAAGGACCGAATCCCAAGAGGCGCAAGCGGCGGGACGCGTGGCGGATGTGACTGCCGCGGCCGAACGTAGAGACGAGGCCAACGCCGGGCTCGACGCGACGAGCGCGAAAGACTTGCTCGACGAACGCCGAGCGGCAGCCATCACCGAACGTGACGCCGCGCGAGAGCAGCGAGAAGCGATCGCTGCGCGTGAAGCGGCCCGACAGATCGAGCAGAACCCCGCTCAGGTAATCTCGCAAAGCCTCGCGCAGGATGACCAGCTCGCCGCGCTCCGTCGCGAGCAGGAGCGTCTTGCCGAAGAGATGAAAGTCGAAGAGCGCCCGCAGCGGCAAACCCATGGACAGAAAATGTCCTGACGTCGCGACAGCCCGAATCGACGAAAAAAGGCCCGCAATCGCGGGCCTTTTTCACGTTTCCTCTCCACTCTCAGGAAGCTCACCAATATGGCCGATAATAAGGCCCGTAGTAGTAGCCATAGCGCGGCGCCGTCGCTGCGCCGATCACGGCTCCGCCTATCACACCGGCCGCGGCGGCCGTGGCCACCGCAGCAGCCGCCTGGTCCGATTGAGCGCGATTTTGCGCATAGTTCACGCGCGCACATCGCTCGAAGCGCCTTGTCCCTGGTCTCAGTCCTGCGGCTTCGCAAGTATATTCAGCGTTCGCCGCAGATTCTTGCACCGATTGACACGCAGACAGAGAAACGGACGCAAACCCCGTAATTACGAGAGCCTGTGCAAATTTACGCATTCCACAATCCTTTCGTCGTCTCACTTCAGTATAGCCTCGGCGCTCGAAGCGTCAGGCGCTCTCAATGAACCGGGCTACTTTTGCAAGCAGCGTCCGCCCATGACTCTTCGATCTCTATGCAGCAGCCCGGACCTCGTCCATTTGCTTGTTAAGCAGATTTCTCAACTCGAGCAGCGCTCTGTCTTCCATGACCCCACCCTCGATGAGCGCGTCCAACAATTCGATCACCTTTTGCCCGTCATCGGCTTGAACACCCTCGACCGCTTTCAAGACAGCGCCTATGGACAATTGGTCAACGGTCAATTGTGGCTCACTCGTCCCCTTCGACGGTTCGACGTCGTCGATCTTCGCCGTTTCCGCCGAAGGAACGACGGCCGCCGGCTCATTCCACCGATCGCCGGCCGCGCGGCGCGGACATCGGAATCCGGCTCTGGAGGCGGCTCATTGTCGCCGTCGATCGCCACATAGCCCGACTCCTCCGGGAGCGCGTGATCTGATCCAGTCGCCACAGGTCGCTTATCCGGTTTCGCGTCCTCGGTTCTCGCCCGGCGAGAAGCGGCCCCATATCGCGATCCTTCCACCGTTCCAGCTGCGGGAGCGGCATCGGAGCCTCGTGGTATCGCGCATAGAACTTCGCAAACGGCGAGTCCTCATAGTGACGCAAAATGCGCAGCACGAAAGGCTTCGCGCTTCGAACGACGAGGATCGCCTCGCGCGGGTCCATTTCCCCGCAATTCTTGCGGGTTGCGGAGAGGCTGTGCTTCGTAGTGAATGTTCTCCGTCGAGCTCGTGAACCATCCTGCCCTGCGCGTCGCACTGGCGTCACGACCTTGATCGTTCGATCGCCTAGAAGCTCAGACACGTAGTTCGCCGTCTCGAGATCGTCGATCGCCAGAAACAGCTTCACCTGCGATCCCGCCAGCGTCGACGCGCGGATCGCCTTACCGTAGAGCTCGTCGAGCTGCGACAGCGACTGTATGATGATCGCCATACGAAATTTATATCCGGCAGAGATCGTGATCTTCGTTATCAAGGAATCCATGCGGCCGAGGTGGTAGAACTCGTCCAGCATGATCAACACTTCATGCCGTTCCTCCGCGACGGCCGCTTGTTCATCATCAAGTCGTGGATCTGCTGAAACATGATGCGGATCACCGGCCGGAAAGAACGAGCTCGGCGAGGCCGCAATGCACAAAGACCGCCATCCTCTGCTGACGGAACTCGCGCAGATCAAAATCCGAAGTTGCCGTCGACGCGGAAACGAGAGGATTGTTCCACGGGTTCATCGCCATGTTCACGTTGAACACGGCGCTGTTGCGCGTCTCCGGCTCGAGCGCGACATATTGATTGAACCCATCGACGATCCAGCGCGGCAACAAGGGGCCTTCGCTCTTCACCAACCGTGCGAGCAGACTCGAAACGTCCTTGCCCGTCGTCGTCATCCTCGCGACGCCCCGGAGGTGACGTGAGCCTTCGCAATTCGGGGAAGTCAATACATAACCGATCAAAGTCGACAGCAGCATACGAGCAGAGCCCGACCATGTGTCGTCAGCACGCTCGGGAACGAGAAATCCCGCGACCACCATGCAGTCGGTCGGCATGTTTTCATCACGCCGGATGAAATCGAGCGGATTGTACCGATGCGTGCTCGCCGAACCGGGCGAAAACAGAAACACCTTCACGCCTTTGTCGCGAAGGAACCGGGACAAAATATCGAAGTTTTCCCTTTTCACGTCCCAAAATACGAACGAGCCGTCATGGTCGTAGCCGTTTGGAAGAATGAACCCGGTGCCCTTGCCGGAACGCGTCGGTCCGACAATCAGAAGATGCGCCGGATCGGCGTTTCGAATGAACCCGCCGTTCAGCACGCCCAATATAATTCCGCGCTTTCCTGTCATCCGCCGCTTCGCTGCATCCAGCACTGTGCCGAAGCTCGCATCCCCTTTGTGCTTCGCCGGCGCCATCGTCTTCGTGAGAATGAACAAGGCGGCGCCGATCGCGAACACGACGCCGACGGCAATCCCTCCCCGCTTCAGCGCCTCGTCTCTCGTGCCTGGATATTGAACTCTGCGCCAGAAATGCGACGGCGCAAGCAGGACAGTATCCGCGCCGAGCGACGACATATCGCGCCCAGAAAACTGTTGTTGCACGAGCGCCCAGCGGCTTTTTCCGTCGCTCGGATCACGCGGGTTATGTCTCGCCCCGACCGTAATCTCATAGGCGACGATCCAGACGACGAAAGCAACGATCGTGGTGACGACAAAGAGTCCGATCCTATCGGCCCAAACTCGCAGCATTCGACCCCCTCCGTCCTTGCCACGCGGCCATTCGAGAAAAATAGATTTCCGACGTGCCGCGCCAGCCACCAATCCGGCTTTGCTGGATAACGATCGGCAAGACAGATTGGACGTAGGATATGATCTCGTCTTTCCGCAGCCCGAGACCGCATTGCATCACCAACAGCGCCAATCGTTCGAAGGCCCCTGATGGACTGTCCGCATGGATCGTAGTGATCGATCCGGGATGACCCGTGTTCACTGCGCTCAAAAAGGAATACGCCTCCGACCCACGAATTTCGCCCAGAAAAATCCGATCTGGCCGCAAACGCATTGCCGCTTGCAAAAGGCTCTCGATCGTCACGCGCGCTTGGCCCTGATCGCCTTTCGAAGCGACGAGAGGTAGAAAGTTCCGCTGCAAGGGCTTCACCTCGCGCGTGTCCTCGATCGTAATGATTCTCTCGTCGAGGGGTATCTCTTTCAAAATTGCATTCAAGAATGTTGTCTTTCCGCTCGACGTTCCGCCTGACAAAAGGATCGAATACCGTTCGCGGACCGCTATGCGAATGAAATCCTCTATGCGCCCCGAGTCTAACGCCTCGCACAGGGACACATCGACGGCAGACAATTCATGAGCGCTGGACACTTTCGCGCGATCGAACGAGCCCATCTTACGGTAATCGTCCAGCGTCAACTCTTTGATGACTTGCTTGCGGATCGCAAAGCCGCCCCCGTCCGTGGTCGCCGGCGGCAACACGCCTTGAAACCGCTCCCCGCCCGGAAGCGCCGCAGACAACAACGGGTGCTCGCTATTTACACTCTGAGCGGAATAGCCGGCGACACGTTCCGCGAGATGTCGAAACCATTCACCCGTCGCTTCGCTGCATTCGACACGGCGCATCGCCGAGTCGCCCATCACTTCGACATAGAGCACGCCAGGTCCGTTGGCGACGATCTCAACGATCGAATCGTCATCTAGCCAGCGCCTAATTGGCGACAATGCCTGATCGAGGAAGATGGTCTTTGCGTCAACGGTGTTATCGACGAGCCTTGGCTTCGCGTTCACGTTTCAACTCCCGTAGCGCTTCCTTGACAGGGTCCGGGTAGAACGCCGAAAAATCGAGGTCTCTTCGCACGAAGACTACGATCCGCTCCCCCTGGTCCACGTAGATCGTCGGAGGAATGTTGATCGAATTGCGCAAGGCCTCTTCCGACAGCCTGGTCAAGGATTGAGAAATCTGTTGCGCGCCGATCTGACGTGCGTTGAGCAAATTCTGATTGGGCTGGGACGAGATTGTCGTCTGGGCGCCGGTCACAGGATCTGTGTACGTGTAATTCTGTGTTTGATTGTTATTCAGCTGGCTTTGTTGCCCGAGAGTCGAAACGAACTGCGCGACCCCGCCGATGACGCTGAGCGCGATGGCCGAGCCGAAACGCTCGACGTAATGTTCGTCCACAAATCCCGGGGCGCCCGCTCGACCAAGGTCGTCCGTGCCGATCGAGCCGAGCTGAACAGAAACTCCGTCAGGACGAAGAAGCCGAGTCCAAACGACAAAAACGCGTGTCTGTCCCCGAGCTAGACCAGAGCGATATTCGCCGAGCAGCGTCGATCCGCTCGGTATGAGCACTCTCCTTCCGTCGAATGAATATGTATCCTCCCTCGTGATCGCCTTTACCGAGCCGGGCAGATCGCTCTGGATGGCGCTCAGCAGCTCGCCTCGGATCATCGTCCCCTGAGCCACGAGCGCGTCTATTCGATCATTTTTCGTCGCGACCGACTTTTCGACGCCGGCCGATCCGGCGCTCGCCAAAAACCGACGATTGCCGTCCTCGTCGGCCGCCGCGCCTCCACCGACGGTGCCTCCATTCTCCGCCCCTGGCGCTTTCGCATTCCCCATCCCGCCGTCGAGAACCAGTTGCGGCGCACGTAGACGCTGCCATTTGAGCCTCTCTTCTTCCGCAGCGCGCTTGCGCGCCTCGGAATCGTCATCCACTAGCTGCGGCTCTGGAAAAGGAGGAGGCGCCAAGGCCGATGGCGGCGCCACTGGCGGGGGCGGAGTCTGGGGATCGGGCGGAGGTGGCGGGAGACTCACTTTCCCGAGATCCGTGGCGGGAAGGTCGATCGACGGCGCCGGATATTTCGTCGTCGCGAAATCCTCCTTCTCCGGCGTCGTCATGGATTTGGTCGTCTGATGCTGCGACGAATAGACTAACCATCCGACGAACGCGATGGCCGCAACAGGCACGCCAACCTTCACAAAGTTCCCTGTGGTGCTCGACGAGCGCTCCACTCCGCTTCGCGCGGCGTTTTCGAGCTCCCTCGCTCGATATTCATCCGGTGTCGGCATTCTCGCCTCGTCTGTTTCGAAATGAAAACGTCATTGGCTCGCCGCCGCGCGCTGCGGCGCGTACGGCTCGAGGCCAGTCGGCTCATAAGTATTGAACAGGCGTCGATTGAAGACACAGGTCACTTCCTGTCCGTTCCTCAACGTCCATTGGAAGTTCACCTTGTCCACAACGAGATATGCGCCTTCTTTATGAAAATTGACGACGCTTTCTTTGCGCTCGCGATCCACCGCGAAAATCGCGGGCGTCTCTTGGTCCGCCGTAAACCGGAACCACGTCTTCACCCCATCGTCGAACACCGCAACGGGCTTTGAAAGCGACGACCCCTTGTAGGCGTAATCGCTGTTCGCATTCGCGACCTTGAAATTCTTCGTATTGGGATAGGCCGCACGCTCTTTGGCCACTGCCAGCAGTTTCGCGTCGGCCTCGTCGTCGGGAAAGCGAAAGCGAATCTTGAAGACCTGGTCCTTTCCTTGCCGAAAGCCGGATCGCAAAATGAAGCTGTATATCCGCTTCGTCGTCACGACATTCAGATTGGACAGCGCGTCCTTCTCGACGGGCTTCACGAACAGGATGTTCTGCGCCTTGTTCGGCTCGACCTTCCAAGCGATCGAGTCTCCGAGCGCCATCGACTCGATCTTCTCATCCTCAGCGAGAACGATCATCGTCGAAACTCCGAAGGAGCCGTTCACGGCGACGACCTCGTCCGGTCGGTAGCTGATTTCCCTCACCCGGGCGTCGTACCGACCCGACCAGGGAGCCTGCTCGGCCCGCGCCGTTGGTACGCCTCCCGCTTCGACCCATGCGAGTAGCGCAATTGTCGTCAAACGACGTGCTCTCATGGCTTCGGCCCCCCCGCGGCGCCGACCGCAGGAACGGTCTCTTGATCGCGACGATATTCCGTCGTCTGAAAGCCCAAGGGATTATCGAAGCGCATCCCGTTCGAGAGCGGCGTGCCGGAGTAGCGAAACCTCACGAGCGACACCCAGTCGCGATGCACCACATTCGAGGACGAATGCTCATCGGTCGAAAAACGCACCAGCGCAGTCTTCTGATTCGGAAATGTGACGGACTTTATCTCGACCGACACGTCCGTCGACGTTCCGTAGAGCTTCACCAAATTTCGCGGGTTCGCCGGGCTGAAAATTTCTGTGAGGTCTCGTGACGCATCTCCAGTCGAGAGCAATTGCGCGAGATCGAAATTGCTCTTCAGCGCCTTGGGGTCATATGTTTCGCGCGCCTTCACATAACGCACGACGTTGAACATCGTGATCGCTTCGTCCTGCGAGAGAGCTCCATCGGCAAGGGGCCGCTTGATCTCGACGAAACCGGAAGAGCGGTCGACCTCGATGACATAGGGCTCGAACGTCTTCAGCGGGACCATCGACGCCAGAGCCGCGATGGAGCCGAGCGCGATCACGCTCATCACCGTGGCGATGATCCAGGCGAGCGACATCGACGTTCTCTGCCACCGCGCGCGATCCTCCTCCCAGCTCGCCCCCTCGCCATAGTAGTTTCTCAAATCGTCGCGTTGCTTCACGCGCGGCGGACCGTCATCATCATCCTTCATGTCTGTCCTCGAAATCGTAACATCGCCGCGCTTCCATCCGAACGGCTTTCAATGCACAAGACGTTCGTTGCGATCTCCCGCTGTCATGTCTAAATCTCACGGAAATGCATTGTTCCCGCGAGCGCGCCGAGAGGCGGTGCGCCCGCTCAAATCTGGTCCATTTTCTTTGCGAGAATGTCGGACGCCTGCCGGCCATAGATGCGATCATGTCGCGCGCGAATATTTTGGTCGCGCCATGACAGGTTCCAGCCTCCGCTTTCTCCTAGCCGGCCGGGCAAGCGAGCTCGATACACCCCACCCGCGGCGCCACCCAATGCCCCCGCCGCATATCCAACAGCGTACCGCCAAACTCCGCCGACAGAAGCGGCGTAGAGCGGTATGCCGCCGGTGACGGTCGACGCCAGCGACGGCAATTGCGCGGCGAGGAACAACCCGGTGAGCCCGACGACGAAGAAGGGCGCCAAGGCGGTCCAATCCACCATTCCGCTATTCAGCGCGTTCTGGAGATTGTCGAAGATCGGCTTCGTCACTGTGAGATAAAAGGCGAGAAAGGCGTAAGCCAGCAATTGAAGGGTCGCATACATGGCCACGCCGTTCAGCCACCCCGAAAAATAGCGTCCCGTCACGCTGAACAGCAGCAGAAGGATCACGATCGGAGCAAGTCCGAGCAGCAACCATAAAAAGACCTTCGACAAGATGATCGTGAACAGGGACACGGCTAGGAACAGCGCGACTATGACGACGCAGGCGAGCCCGACGAGAGCCGCCGCGAAGGATTCGAGAGACCATGTCCAATGAAGCTGGAAGCCTTTCGATATCTGGTTCCAGATATTCTCCAAAGCCGACACCACGGCGTTAGGAGAGCTGTAGGTGAAATTATTGCCCACGGTCAGGAGCTGATTGCCGATCGCCGTCGGGCCGTCATTAAAGAGGCCGTAGACCAAAGCGGTGAAATCGCTCCAAGTCGTCGCGATCGTGTAGATGACGAATGCTCGAAACAGCCGGAAGACCGCATCTGTCGCCGTTCCGGTCGCCGTCCCGGCCCATATGCCGTAACCCCAAAAAATCACATAGGCGGCGAGCATCAGCGTGGCTACGGATAGCCCACCGGGACCGTTCTGTGTCACGCTGCGCGCCAATTCCTGAAAAGCGCCCTGCACGTAGTTGCAACCGGTCTGGTCGACGTTAGACAGTATCGTCGGCAGGAGTCCCGAGCCGTAATTCGTGGCCGGACAATTTTGAAGGACCGTCATCGCAATGCTCCGGCGTTAATCGGCCTCAACGGCCCACAATCGTCGTTCTTCCGCGCCGCGACGAATGGACCGTATCGAACCGGTTTCAGCGGCTCCGCGTAAAACAGCGTCTGAACGGCGCCCGAGCCGTTGGGCGCCGGTTCCTCACGCCCGGGCGTCACGAGAGGCCCGCCGCTCTCTCTCATCGAGCAAGGCGCCTCGAGCGGCTTATAGCCGCAACCGCTCACGGTCGCCGTGATAGCGATAGCCAGCGCCAGACGACCTATTGTCTTCGCCATCATTATTGTCCGTAAGGCTTGAATTGCATCGCTCGCGCCGCCGCTGAAAATTGCGCGATGCGGTCGAGGTTGGCCTGATTGGCGGCCGCCGCGGCCGTGTTCACAGTCCCATTCAACTGGATGATCGATTGACCGTTCTGCGCTTGGATCTGCGAATTCTGGTCGATCGAGCCCTTCACATCCGGCGAGCTTCCGATCTGCCTTGCGCCGGAGCTGTAGGCGCCGCTGGCGCCTTGCACCGTCCCTTGTGTCGATGTGATGAGCCCGACGATCGTCGCCGCCGTATTCATCGAGGAGGTGTAGGCTTTGTCCGTGGGCAGGGCCGAACTCATGCCCGACAGCGATTGCACCAGATTGAGGCCGTTAATCAGGGTCGAGATGACGGACTGAGAATTACCGCCCAATCCCGCGAAAGACAGTGCGCCTCCCGAGATGACGGACCCTAGCGACGGCGCGTTGCCCATCGAAAAGCCGCCGCCTCCGAGCGCCATATTCGCGAGCGATCCTTGCGCGATCGACGAACGATCCCCGGTCACGGCTTGCAGCGTCTTCTGCACATTCGACAGAATGTCTTTATCGGTCGACAGGATCTGTTGCGTGTTCGCCGCCGTCTGTTGCGACTGAGTCAAATTCGCATTGTCGATCACAGGCACCTGGGCGTGCGCCGCGCCGACAAGAGCCACGCCGCACAGCAAGCTGAAATAAACCCGTCTCATGATCGTGTTCCTTTCACTGCGACTGAGAAGAAAGCGATTGCGTGGACGCGCTGACGCTCTCGAGGTAGACCACGATATTGCCGGCCCCGTCGACATACCGCCTTTCCCAACAGCCGCCGTCATTCAGCGACTGGCACACGGAGCTCGACGTCGCGATGCAGGGGTCGGCGGCGGTCCCATTGCCGCGATGGCCGACGCCACAGGCCGAATTCGCTGGCGCAATCGCGACCGCCCAGGGAGTGAACCGCATCGCCTGCGCGCCTTGGCTGAAGCCCGACACGCGCGCGACGTTGATGGCGTTGTACGCCTCGACCCAGAGATTGGCCGTCGCCATCACCTGGTTCCAACTGATGCCGTTTTGAACGCCGCCCGAAGAATTGGCGTCGTATCCGGCCATAATCGTCGCGCTCTGTCCCGCATACGCCGACGCCTGTTGGTATACCGGACCTGTGGTCGTGACCGTCGTCTGGGTGGCCATATTTCCGGCGACGACTTTCGCCGCCGCCGACTCCGTCGTTTGCACGGCCAGCTGCGGACCGGCGGCGCCGGAGACCGGCGCCGCCGCATCTGGATTATATTGCTTTACCGCTTGCGTGCCGGCGCTCTGGTTCGGGGAGCTCGTCGTATCGCGCGCGCTTCCTTGCTGGCCCGTGTGCGTCGCGCAATTAATGCCCTTTTGCTTCTTATTCTGGTCTTGTTGAACAGGAACCATCTTGTCCGTCTCCGACCGCGTCTGCGATTTCTGTGTCAATTGCGCCGCGTCTTCGACCGGCACATTCGCGCGAGCGTCGACGACGGCTAACGTCAAAAAACACGCGCTCAGTCGCAAAACTCTCATGTTGCGCTCCGTCCAGTGAAGATGGGCAGCCAGACGTCGGGATCATCGCCGACGCGATCAATGAGCGTATGCAGTTCCGCGACCGTCGATGTGCGTCCCGAAAGAACCTTGATGAGATCGGGCATCGAGCCGAGATCGAGCTTCGCGATCACAGAGTCTCCACCGTGCTTGATCAAGAACGACCGCGCCTCCGGCGTCGTTTCTCTGATCCAACGGATTTCCCGTTCTGAAAGACGAAATGCGTTCCGGTAACTTTCGTCATCGGCTTTTGCGTTAGGGAAAAACACGTTCGTCGAGGTCTGCTCGATCAATGTCGCCGCGGACTTCGAACGCACAATGTCGGAGGCGCTCTGCGTTCCGAATCCGACAATTCCATTCTGCTTACGGATCGTTTTCAGCTTGTCCTTGATGAAATAAGCAAAAACGTCATCATCGAGCAGCCTCCACCCTTCATCGAGAAAGAGCATCAGCGGCGTGCCGTCCAGCAGCTCGTCGATTCTGTGGAATATGTAAAGTAGCGCGGCCGTGCGGATGATCGGATCGTCCAGCACCTTCGTCATGTCGAAACCGAAAATGTGTGAGACCGAAAAGTGATCCTCCTCGTTGTTAAAGAGCCAGCCCTTCTGATCCTTCTTGATCCACGGCTCGAGCCGGGTGGACAGATCGCCCTCCCCCGCCTGAATCCGACCCCGCAGCAATGATTGGAACGCCTCCAATGACCGGCCTTTCGCCGGACCGGATACGACTGTCTTGATAGCGTTGCGGATCACCTGTTCTTCCGTCGCGGTCAGACCACCCGCGCCGCCTTCACGTCGCGGCGCGAGCATGAAAGAAAACAGCCGGAACAGGAACTCGCGGTTCTCGCCAGAGTCCGACAAAGTCAGCGGATTGAAACCGGTCGGCGTACCCGGATCGAGCACTTCATATTGACCACGCAGCGCTCGAATGAAGATTTCCGCGCCTCTGTCCTTGTCGACGAAGATGAGCTTTGGACGCGGCGCGACCCGCTGTGCCTGCGCCGCGATGAAGGACAGCCACACGGTCTTGCCTGAACCCGAAGGCCCGACTACAGTGAAATTGCCCAAATCCTCGACGTGGAAATTATAAAAATACGCTGTCTGCGACGCGGTTTGAAACACCGAGATCGCCGGTCCCCAATGATTGCCTTGCGGCGACCCACTCGGATAATTGTGCAACGAGACGAAGCCGGCGAGATTTTTCGAACTGATGATTGAATTGCGCGCGATATACGAGAAATTTCCCGGCCACTGCGCCCAAAAGGCCGGCTCCATGTCCAGGTCTTCGCGTATCCAGATCACCGACCGATCGGTAAGAGCTGCGCCCGCGGCGGTGACGGCAGCGTCGACTTCTTTCAGCGTCGCACCGAGAGGAACAACGGTGAAGTGATGCTGTCCATAAATCGCTTCCGAAGCCAGCAGCTCATCCCGCGCGTCGTTAAGGTGCTCGGCGATGATCGACCCGGCTTCATCCGACATATCCACTTGCCTCGCAACGCGATCGATATGGGACTGCGCCACAGGCCGATCGATAATTGCGAAGCTCTGTGTCACCACTATTTCGTGCGGAATCGTCAAAAGGTTGTCGAGGAACCCTGGACCCGTCAGAGCGGGATATTCTCTGAGAGAAATAACCGCGCCAAAGCGCGTGTCTTGCGATGATCCACCTCTAAGCTCGAAAGCGTTACGCCCGAAAAAAATCCGCTTCGTCGCGAGCGCCTCGTTCAGCGGCATCCTGGGCAAATGCATAGGCCGTGGAATAGCTCCGTTTCCGAGCTGAACAAGAAACTCTAGCGGCTCCGAGAACCATGATCCCTCTCTGTCGATCACACGCAGCTGCCGAGGCCGATAAGCTCCCAAGGCCGAGAGGATCGCCGTGGCGACATCTTTGAGCTCCGAGATCGCCTCTTGCTCTTCGTACGAGTCGCCGCCTTTGGTCTTCTTTCCCATAACGGACTGGGCGATTGCCTCGAACGTCCCCGCATGTCCCTGCAGCGGGCGACGCACGATGGTCAAATAAATATCGTTCACGAACATACGACGCTTTGCAAGGGCTGCGTCGTATCGTTCATCGATTTCGCGACACAAGGCGTTATCGAAGGTCGACTCGATCTTCGGCTCGACCTCGCGGCGAATGATGTGTGAGTAAATTGCGAAGCGGCTGTTGCCAAGAGCGCGCACAACGTCATTCCGTCCGTGCATCCGAACATTAATGTCAGACCAGTCCGCTGTCTGAAACGAAAACCCCTCCAGTTTCAGGAACGTCATCAACAGCCCTTTATTCGTCCGAATAATCCAATCATCGACGTGCCGTGAAAAGGGGAGATGCGACGCAACGGGTAGCTCGCGACGCGAGACGGTACCAAAGGTCAATTCGTTTCTCAAAGCGCTCAACATCGCGATCAAACCTTATAGGAGTCGCAACCCCAAAATGCTCTGGAGCGTGGAGGGCAACGTGAAAATCGGACAAAAAGGATCGAGAATATGCGATCGTCGCGAAGCGTCACCACATAGCCGAAAAGATGGAGCGGTATGATGCTGACGAGCATCATCAGATTGTGCGTCGCGAGAAACAGGACCGCCGTAAAAATACACTCGGCCCAGAAATAGTCCTGCGGCACGCCCTTGATCGTCGGCGCGCGTGTGAGTGCGCGCACGAGCGGGACCGTCATAGGCTTTTCGAGATCATCCGTGTTCATATATCACTCCGATCGATATCGCAGCGCAGAAGCAGCGTCGCTCCAAGGAGCGGCGCTGCTTCTGATTTGGTTACTGTCCAACCGCCGATTGGAAGAACTGGACGATTTGGACGGAACCGAACACGAGCACGATTCCGAAAATCACCGAGCCGGCGATGGCCCATGTCAGGCGCCCTGCCCAGGCGAAAAAGCCGAGCGAGATGACCGCCAACACCGCAAGTGACGTCGAAATCTGGCCGGTCAGAACCGAAACTAGCGTTTGCAGCGTCGATTGCACGGGCGCCAGATTGCCCGTCGCAAACGCCGGCGTCACGCTCAAGACGATTGAAGCTGCGATGACCGCGCATCGCTTCGCAACGGCCGAAGGAAATGATTTCAACATAGCTGTTCCTCTCATTTGGTTCCGACCTACTCGGCGTTCCAGACGAACCCGGACTTCCACCTTTCGTCACTGGTTCCAACTTCACCGCGACGCGAATGCGACGCATTCCGCTCGATCCTGTTCGCTGCAACATGCGCAGCCTTGGGACCGTGCGTCTTCACGACCTTTTCCCAGTCGTAAAAGTCGTTGAGGACATCGGCGACAAATTTCACCGTTTCGGGATACGGAGGCACGCCGCCATGTTCCGCCAATGCGGCCTCGCCGGCGTTGTATGCGGCCAGGATAAAGAGCGGGTTGTGGTAACGGCCGTGAAGATCACGAAGGAAGCGAATACCGCCCCGCACATTTTCCGAAGGATCGCAGATATCGACCTGATATCGCTCTGCCGTGTCCCGCGTGATTTGCATCAAGCCGACAGCGCCCTTCGGCGACAAGGCGTCCGACCTAAAATCGCTTTCCGCGCGTGCAACCGCGACAACAAAATCAGGATAGAAGTTTTCCTCTCTCGCGATCTGTTCGACGAGGGATCGAGCAGCCTCTCGCGAAATGGGCGACGTTGCGCAAGGAGAGTGCACCGGCGCGCTCTCGCTCAATCGCTCGACCGCTCCCGAAACTTGCCGCCCCGGGATAACCTTTCCCGAACTGTCGACCGTCGCCTCGAAGCGATCCCGCGCGCCGCGCAAATCGGACTCCCCGGCCGCGAGAGCGGTAGGAACGAATAAGATCAATGAAATGGCTCGAACCGATCGCCGCATGGCCGCCGCCGCTCGCTAATAACAAAAAATATGTTATACATTCAAATGAGTCCGGCGCAAGCTCCACGTACGGAGGCTTTCATGTCGAGGTCGAGTTTCCAAAAAATCGTTATTGCGGCATCGATATGCAGTCTAATACAGCCGGTTATGACTCACGCACAAGACGCAAGCTTTGCCTGCAAAGTGCTTCTCTGCGGCGCCGCCACCAACCCTTCCTGGTCCTCAATTCCGTATTGCGTGCCTATAATGCAACAGGCACTGGTTATGCAGGCATACGGATTCGCGGTCGGAATTTGCGCCGAAGCGATGCAGGGCGCTAATTCGAACAGCCAACAAAATCAGAGTGCTGGCGGTCCTGCCAATGGCTTGACCACAGGGCCGAGCGCCGGATCGAAGAGCGAATATCCTTGGGTCTACGGGCAGCCTAACCAGTGATCGGCGTTCAATATAATGGAATATGCAGCTAAATCGTTGGCATGGCGATCGATTTTTGGGGCTGCGTTGTGCTTCTGCTGGACGTCGCAGTCCGGGGCGCAGACTCGCGCCACCGATTCGCGCTGGTTTCCTATCCCCGAGACCGCGACATTCGAGACTGGCGATACGTGGGCGCATCAAGGACAGCGATATCGCCTCTATGGCGTGCAGTCCTGCTTGCGGGGCACCTTTTTCACCAATGAGCACGGCTTGAAGCGCGACTGCGGCGAGGCGAGCCTTGCTATGCTCGTCGCGCTTATTCGGGACTTGAAGCCTCTTTGTTACACCGCGGCGCAGATCGCAGGCGACACGACGCACTTCGTTATCTGCTTCGCTCAGATGGCGTCTGGAAAAAGCAAAGGGTCTCGCGTCGACCTCGGTATGTCCATCGTCACTCTCGGATACGCGGTCGCCTCGACTTCGCTCGAGGGGCGGCCCGTGCATCAGGCTTATGCCGAGGCCGAGAATTTAGCGCGCCGGTCGAAAGCGGGTCTCTGGGCCTATCCCGATTTCCCTGAGCCGATGTCGATCATATTGCGGGCCTACAGCAAAGCTAACGCGTCCCCGTCGACTCCCAGCCAGACGCTTCCCACGACGCGCTGACGCCTAGCGCGCCTAGCGCCTGTTCACGGATCGAATGCGCAAATATCGCCAACACGTCATGCCGACCGCCAGCATGACAAAAATGGCCGCGATCCACATCGCGGCGACGATCGAGCGGTCGACGAACCCAAGCGCGAGCCACTGGCGCTCCGTTCTCACAGTAAGGAAAACGATCAAGGTGGCGGCTACGGCCGCCACCGAGCCTACGCCCTTCCCCCTGCCCGTTATCATCGCCGCCTCTCTTTTCTCAGCAACTCCGCGAGCGCCTTTGGGTAACTGAGGTCGTTGTCCTCGGCGAATTTCGCGAATTCTCGAAGCACGGAAATCGGAAGTCGCATCGCCAACTGCTGCATTGGCTCCGCTGGCGTCTTGCTCGCCTTCGTTACGCGTTTCGTGCTCTCACGGCTCTCAAATCCGATTTCCTCGGCGACCCGATCCGCAGCCTGCGCTCGGACGCCGGGGCCTGCCTCGACTGTTCTAGGTTTCGGTTTGACCGAGGCCGCGAGCCCGCGGATGGCGTCGTTGGCCGATGAAAATCCGAATCCTCCGGTCTTCACTTCGTCGTTCATGCCGCCGTCTCCGCCGCAAGAGCCGAAACTATGCCAACCAGTTCCGCGCACACGATGGCTGCGTTTTGCTGCGCAGCCTCAAGGTTGCCGACCTTCAGGCCTTCCATTTCATGAAGGGCGAGCCTCTCTTCGAAGATAGCTTTGAAGGCTTGTCGTTCGACGAAGGCATTTTTGAAGCGATCGACGCCCGCCTTCGCGAGCTCGGCCTCCAACCGCCTCTGGGACGACGGCACGGGCGCGCCGATAGCGCACGTCCGCGTTAAAAGAACTTTGTAAGGCAACCGCCGATCCGGGTTCGACCGCTGCATCATTTTTTCCTCGCGTCGAACGGCCTCCACTGCCCGGGCCGCTTGCCGTCCGTCGACAGCGCTCGCTTGCATCGGAACCAAAACCAGATCCGAGAACGCCATTGCTCGGGTGACGAGGAGGGACGCCGTGCCCTCGAGATCGACAAATACGAATTGGTGCCTCGACGCCGCGTCGTCGATCATGTTCATGATCGTATCCTCGCGCGCGCCGCCGAGCACCTCGATCGTCGATTCCGAGCGGCCGTTCTGGCGCCAGTCGGTGATCGGCTGATTTGGGTCGGCGTCGATGACGCATACGCTCGCCCCCGCCTCGTGTGCCAGATAAGTGGCCAAGATAAGCGTGGAGGTGGACTTCCCCGCCCCCCCTTTTGGATTCGCGGCGGAAATGACGGCCATCGCAATGCTCCCCAAAAATGCTAGCCTAGATGCTAGCAACACGTTAGCCTAGCATCTAGGCTCGTCTGGATGCAAGGCTATCGGTTAGGCTAGGCGCTAGCCAAGATGCTAGCATAGCCACTAGCCTTGTAGTTTGGCGGTGTATAGGCTAGCTGCTAGCCTAGCAGTAAGTAACGCGTATATCACTGTTATTTTGAGGCTATCTCTCTGCCGAGAACGCCTTAATCCCAGCTTAGGACAACCCCGATCCATAAGCTCAAGGATACCCGACCCGCGTTCGAACGGCTCCTCAGGGATAAAAGCAACACCGGTCAATCCAAACGGGCCGCAAATTTCATATTGGGGGCTTGGTGGAACGCCGATAGCTGTGGCGGCTTCGACATCGTCGACGTCTTCAACGTCGACGAGTCTATCGCGGCCGATATGGCGACCGTTTTCAGCTACGTCGCGAGCCGGCCGATCACCGAATATCCCGAAGAATACCGCGCAGAAATCGAGGAGATCATTCGCCGATGGCGGCCGAAAGTGTCGCAGGCGCGCCAGGCGCGGGCTTAACGACATCGACCGCCGACTTCCGAAACCCCGACGCCGCCGGTATGCTACGGCGATGTGCGGACGCTTCACACAAGCATACACTTGGGCCGAGGTCGAAGCCTATTTGAACCTCCTCGGACCCCCGAGAAACTTGCGGCCGCGATACAACATCGCGCCGACCACCACGATCGACGTCCTTCGCCGCGAGGAGGGCGGTCGCCTGCTCGTCCCCATGCGTTGGGGACTCGTCCCCTCGTGGTGGAAAAAGCCGCTCAAGGAATTGCCAGCGACCTTCAACGCACGGGCCGAAACCGTCGCCGAAAAGCCGATGTTCAGGACAGCCTTCAAGTCGCGCCGGTGCATCATTCCTGCCTCTGGATTCTTCGAATGGACAGGGAGAGCAGGGGGCAAAATTCCTCACTATTTCAGTCGAGTTGACGGACGACCGTTGGCGTTCGCCGGGCTATGGGAAAGTTGGCGCGATCTCGAAGCAGCGGATACCGTCCTCTCCGCCACGATTATCGTCGGCCCTGCCAACTCCTGGATGACCTCCTTTCACGATCGAATGCCTATCCTCCTTGCCCCGGCTCATTTCGACGAATGGCTCTCCGGTCCCGACCCGACCGCTCTCCTAACGCCTCCGCCGGACGATTTTTTGCGTGAATGGCTCGTATCGACCCGCGTAAACAGGTCTGGAGTCGGCGACGACGATCCAACGATGATCGACCAAATTTCGAACCCGAATTCCTTCGGACCCGACCTCTAACGAAGCCCGAGGATTCTAAGACGCTCGGATCAATTAAATGCTCCAGGCTCTGAAGTGCTTCCGGCCCGTCAATTCACGAAGCCCGAGAGTTGAAATCATCCCCAACGCGGCCCTCTTGCTGACCCGCAGTTCACCGGCCACCAATGCCCCCGTCACCAAGGGCCGTGACAGCACCATTTCCGCGAGGGCCGGCAGCTTCGAATTCCCGCGTCGTCGCCCGACGCGGCGTCGCAAGAGATTAGCCTCTGTCGAAAGTCGATCGAGCTCCGCGAGCCCTGCTCGCGACGAGGCGGAAATTGCTTCGAGCACTGCTAAGATGCGCGTCGCGCGCGCCTTATGCCGGCGGCGCGCCCGAGGAATCGCTATCAAGCCCACATCCAGGCTTGGAAGATGCGCCTGCGCCTTGCCCCGAGCACGGAGCAGATCCGCGACCAGCAGCGAGCCCATCCACGCTTCACGCTGCAGAGGCTGAATTTCACACCAGGTCTCGTAGGCGACAGCGGCCGCCAGAACCGGCGCCAGCTCGTCTGTCTGCGAGCAGATCGCGCGCCAATCGGCGAGGGCGGCGCCTTCGTCCCAGTCCTCAGAGTAGACGAGCTCCCGGCCAGGAATCGGAGCCGACGCCGGCGAGCGCGAGCTGGCGACGCCGTCACGCAGTAGTCGTGAGGAGCTCGCGATCGCCGCGTCGATCACGGCGAACTCCGCAGCGAGCGGATCGTCGTCGACGACATTAGGGCAGGGGGAGGACTCGGGTTCGTCAGGCGACTCTTGCCGCCGCGGCGCGTCGAGCCTGCGGGCGAGCCAATCGCCCGGCGCGGCGGCCGCGATACGTCGGCGCTCATGCAACACCGCGTGCGCGCGCACCAATTCATGAGGAGCCCCCCGGACGTCCGTCTCCGCGTCGTGCAGCATCAGGTCCTCGAGATGGACCAGTTCGCCCGCGAGATACAGGTTCGCGCAGGCCTCCCCGAAGTTGGCGCGCGCGATCCAGCCGTCGCGGAAGGGGTTGCCGCGAAGCCGCTCGTCCAGCCTTGCGAGAGCGTCCTCGGCCGCTCCAATCGCCGCGTGCAGACCGAACTGACCGGGCAGCTCGACGAGCCAGTCTAGGTTTCCGATGCGCGCCGCCATTCGATCTCGCCTCTCTTCCAGACCGACAATCGACATTTTTGACCGGAGAATTCACCCCGGGCGCTCCGCCGAGCGCAAATCACAAGCAATTGAATATAAGCGCGATCAATTTAGAAACGGAAACTAAATCGCTATTTCTTTCCGCTACTCGGATAGGGGAGGGAAGGGTGATATTAGTATCGATAAGTACCTCTTATCGATACTCAGTGAACCAGCCTATTGACCAAGCGAGAAAGATGTCTGAAACTCTCAAAAGCCGGAATCCCGCCGGCGTTTCGCATCCCTTGAGGCGAGCATGTCCATCACCGTCAAAGTCGCCGAGGCCAAGACCAGGCTCTCCGAGCTCCTCGCCCTCGTCGAGGCGGGCGAGGAGATCGTCATCGCGCGCGGAAACGAGCCCGTGGCGAAGCTGACCGCGCTCGACGAGAAGGCGCGCCGCGCCGCCGTCATCGAGGAAATCTTGAAAGCGCGCGACAGCGGCGAGATCAAGCCGGTCACCCGTGAGGAAATTCTCGCATGGCGGCACGAAGGGCACAAATACTGATGCCGTTCGTCGTCGACGCCTCGCTCGCCGCCGCCTGGTTCCTGCCCGACGAGGACAGCCCGGCGGCGACCTCCCTCGCACGACGGCTCAGTGAGAAGCCCGGCGCCGTGCCGAACCTGTTTTTCCACGAGATGCGTAATCTTCTCGTCCTTGCCTGGCGGCGCAACAGGCTGTCCGAAGAGATGCTGTCCTATCAAATCGACCGTCTCGGCCGAATGCCGCTGCGTGACGCCGGCGGAGGGGAGGCGAAGCACATCGTCCGGCTCGCGCTCGTCCACGGGCTGACGGCTTATGACGCGGCCTATCTCGCGCTGGCGATCGCCGAACGGCTGCCGCTCGCGACTCTCGACAAAAAGCTGGCGACTGCCGCGCAGGCGGAAAAGATCCCCGTGCTCGGGCCGCTGGGGGGGCATGACATCCAGTGACAATTTCGCGATCGACGCGCTCGCCGGCTTTCTGCCGCTCGCGGCGCGGGATCGCCTGGCCGAGACGCTGACCGCCGCCGAGATCGACACGCTGACGCATCTCGCTAAAGCCGGCACGGGGCCGAATTCGTTGCGCGCGCTCGCCTCCGATCTCGGCTATCTCGAAGCCTGGGCGCGCGCTGCGAACGGCGTTCCGCTCGCCTGGCCGGCGACCGAGGCGACGGTGCTGCGCTTCATCGCGCATCATCTCTGGGACGCGGCGGAGCACGAGAGAAACGCCGAACACGGGATGCCAGAAGCGGTCGCCGCGACTCTCCGCGCCGAGGGACGCCTGAAATCCGACGGGCCGCACGCGCCGGCGACGGTGCGGCGCCGCCTCGCATTGTGGTCCAGCCTGCATCGCTGGCGCGGGCTCGAAGGGCCGTTCGCGAGTCCGTCGGTTCGTAATGCCCTGCGCCTCGCCATCCGCGCCGCTGATCGGCCGCGGACGCGCAAAAGCGCTTCAGCGATCACGCGCGATGTTCTCGACCGGCTGCTCGCGACCTGCGCGCGGAGCAGGGTGATCGACGTCCGGGATCGCGCACTGCTGCTGCTCGCCTTTGGATCGGGCGGGCGCCGCCGCTCGGAAATCGCACGGCTCAAAGTCGAGGATCTCGAAGAGCGCGACGCGGTCGCCGCTGATCCCGACGCGCCGAAGGGCGAAAAGCTTCCCGTCATGGCGATTCGATTGCGTCGGACCAAAACGTCCTCGACTGACGCCGGGGAAAGCGTGCTCGTCGTCGGCCGGCCGGTCGAAGCGTTGCGCGTATGGCTGGCCTTGGCGAAAATCGACGCTGGCGCCGTGTTCCGGCCGATCGACAAATGGGGCAACATCGGCGCCGCCGCGGTCGATCCCCAGAGCGTGAACGTGATGATCAAGAGCCGCTGCGCCGCCGCCGGACTCGATCCGGGAGAATTTTCGGCGCATGGGTTGAGGTCCGGTTATCTCACCGAGGCGGCCCGTGCCGGCGTACCGCTCCCCGAGGCCATGCAGCAATCGCGGCATCGCTCCGTGCAGCAGGCGGCGCGATATTACAATGAGGGAGAAATCGCGCGGGGCAGGGCGGCCAGGTTGGCCTGATCGGCAATTGATCAGGCCTGTGTTACCGGCTGAGATCGCGATCGTCATCCGATAGTCGGAATATCATCGGGCATGTGTGCGGGAAATTCATGAACGCGGTTGAAATTGAAGAAGCGATTTCGGCGCTGGCGGAGCGTCCCTTCGACGCCGAGGAGTTCGCGTATGCGTTTCTAGAAGCCTTCGGGAACAAGGAGACCACGCTCAAACGGCTGCGCAAGGGCGAGTCGAACAGGTCCGATCTGGGCGGCGTGCTGCAGACGAACAACATCCACATTGCCGTTTGCGAGTCCGGCGAAGTTACGCGGACGCTCGCGGCTTTGAAGGCCAGCCCTGCCACCGCTCGGGCGAAGGCGCGTTTTGTGCTGGCCACGGATGGCGATCTGTTCGAGGCCGAAGACCTCACGACCGATGACGCGCCGATCTCGTGCACCTTCGCCGATTTCCCGAACCACTTCGGCTTCTTCCTGCCGTTGGCCGGGATCACCACGGTCAAGCAGGTTCGTGAAAGCTCGTTCGACATCCGGGCGACCAGCCGCCTGAACCGTCTCTATGTCGAGTTATTGAAGGACAACCCTGAATGGGGCACAGCGCAACGCCGGCATGACATGAACCATTTCATGGCGCGGCTGATCTTCTGCTTTTTCGCGGAGGACACCGAGATTTTCGACAGCAGCGCCGCGTTCACCTCGGCGATCGAGACGATGAGCGCCAAGGATTCGTCGAACACCCATGAGGTGATCAGTGAACTGTTCCGCGCCATGAACACCAAGGCGGAAGCGCATGGCGCCGCCGGGGTTCCGCGCTGGGCGAGCCGCTTTCCCTATGTGAATGGGGGGCTATTTTCCGGCAGCACGGATGTGCCGCGCTTCAGCCGCATCGCCCGCTCCTACCTGCTGCATATCGGCAGCCTCGACTGGAAAAAGATCAACCCGGATATTTTCGGGTCGATGATCCAGGCCGTGGCGGATGATGCCGAGCGCGGTGCGCTCGGCATGCACTACACCAGCGTGCCAAATATCCTGAAGGTGCTGAACCCACTCTTCCTCGACGATCTGCGCGAGAAGCTGGAGGAGGCTGGCGACAACGGCCGCATGTTGCTCAACCTGCGCAAGCGAATGTCGAAGATCCGCGTGTTCGATCCAGCCTGCGGTTCGGGCAATTTTCTCGTCATCGCCTATAAGGAAATGCGGGCCATTGAGGCGGAGATAAATCGCCGCCGCGACGAGGCCGACCGCCGAACGGAAATTCCGCTGACGAACTTTCGCGGAATCGAGTTGCGCGACTTCCCGGCGGAGATCGCGCGCCTGGCGCTCATTATCACCGAATATCAATGCGACGTGCTTCACCGTGGTCAGAAGGAAGCGCTCCGGGACTTTCTACCGCTCGATGCGCAGAACTGGATCACCTGCGGCAACGCCCTGCGGCTCGATTGGCTCAGCATCTGCCCGCCGACGGGAACAGGTGTAAAGCATCATGCCGACGACCTGTTTCACACGCCTCTCAATCAGGCGCAGATCGATTTCGACAATGAAGGTGGTGAGACTTATATTTGCGGAAACCCACCGTATCAGGGTAGCAGGGACCGTGGAGTTTCACAGCAAGAAGACATGGAGCAGATATTTCCACGCTATCTCAAAACGTATAAAGATTTGGATTATGTAGCAAGCTGGCTTGTAAAAGCAGCCGAGTATTCTGAGCTAACACAAACCGCTTCCGCATTTGTTACCACAAATTCAATATGCCAAGGCGAGCAAGTAGGTATGCTGTGGCCAATTATTTTTGGGAAGGGGCAGGAAATATTCTTTGCTCATACATCATTTAGTTGGAGAAATAATGCAGCAAATAATGCTGGAGTGACATGTATTGTCATTGGGTTGCGCTCAAACATGAACGGTAAAGCAACGATTTTTGATGGGGAAATAGCTCGTTCCGTTACGAGTATCGGACCGTATTTGACGCCAGACTCAATTACGATCGTCTCAAAGTCAAATACTCAGATATCAGGTATCCCCCAAATGGTGTCTGGTAACAAGGCAACTGATGAAGGCAACTTTATTTTGTCGAAAATAGAGTATGACCAACTATTAACGCGGTTCCCATCAGCAGGTAAATTCTTAAGGAAGCTTGAAGGAGCAATGGAGTTTATCAGGGGACAATCTAGGTGGTGCATCTGGCTCGAAGATTCTGATATCGAGCAAGTTGCGCACATTTTTCCGATTGTGGAAAGAATTGAATGCGTACGAAAAGCGCGGAGCGCGAGTCGAGGAACACAGGCACGAAATGCCGCTACGTTTCCTCACCGCTTCGTATACGCTCCGCATCAGCCTGGAACGTCGATACTGATTCCAACTGTATCATCTGAGAGACGTACATATTTACCATGCGGTTATTTCGATGACAGGACTGTAATTGTAGCGCCAA
This sequence comes from Methylosinus sp. H3A, assembly GCF_015709455.1. Classification (NCBI taxonomy): domain Bacteria; kingdom Pseudomonadati; phylum Pseudomonadota; class Alphaproteobacteria; order Hyphomicrobiales; family Methylocystaceae; genus Methylosinus; species Methylosinus sp. H3A. The sequence continues at coordinate 74,308 of NZ_JADNQW010000006.1, read as the reverse complement.
ATTTTGCGATGTATGGCGCTCCAATATGGTGCCTCTCCCTGATTTCATCTCGTCTGCATATAGTTTGGATTTCAGCAGTCTGTGGCAAGCTGAAAACAGATTTTCGGTACTCCAACACCCTCGGATGGAATACCTTTCCTGTTCCAACTCTGACAGAGAAGAACAAAACAGACCTGACCCGGTGTGCTGAAGACATATTGTTGGCTCGCGAGGCGCATTTTCCGGCCACCATCGCCGACCTTTATGACCCGGATTGCATGCCCGACGATCTTCGCGCAGCGCATGAACGTAACGACGAGATTCTAGAGCGCATCTACATCGGTCGCCGATTCAAGAACGACACAGAACGTCTTGAAAAGCTGTTCGAGCTTTACACCAAGATGAGCGCCGGAGCTGGCCCCGGGAAGAAGCGAAAGGTGGGCGCGGCATGAGCGTGATCGACACCGCCCCGACCGTTAGCGAGCCCGCCCCCGACGAACTCGAAGCACTGTTTGTCAACAACGCGGACCTAGAGAAGTTGAAGGCGTATTCAAATCGCTTCAACCCAATCCGGGTGATGCGAGCAGCCGACAAAGAATTGCGTCACTCCGCCATTTTGGGCTGGCTGTTCTCGCCCGGCGAGACACATGGTCTCGGCGACCACTTCCTTAAGGCCTTTCTTGGCGAGGCCCTAAGGGGGATGGGCAGGATGAAGCCTTCAGCACTTGATGTTGCTCAGGCCGATCTTCGTGATGCTGAAGTGAGACTGGAATGGCGCAACATCGACATCCTCGTGCTTTGCCCACGCAATCGATGGGCCTTCGTCATCGAGAACAAATTCCACAGCCAGCAGCACGACGGCCAACTCGCCACCTACAAGACGCGGGCGCACGAAACGCTCAATGCAGCCAGCGACGGCAATGGCGGCAGCGCCGAAAACATTGTGCGCGGCATCTTCCTGACACTTCATGAGGAAGAACCGCAGGACGCGGATTACGCTGCTATTCACTACCGAACGATTTGCGGCTTTCTAGGGCGTTTCCTCCGACCGGGGGCACACGCGATGTCGCCCGAGGTGCGGACGTTCCTTAGTCATTATCTCGAAATTCTTGAGGAAGAATCTGGCATGAGCGCCCAACGTACCGAGATGGAGATCCTCGCCCGGAAACTCTATCGTGACCACAAGAAGGTCATCGATTTCGTGATCGAACACGGGGCCGGATCAGATTTCGCGCTCGCCGCTCGAGCCATTTTTGGTGAAAATCCGAAGCCTTTATCTGAGCCTGTAGAGGTCGCAGGGCTGCCTCTATTGTTCAACGGACTCTCAAACAGCATGGTTTCATTTGTTCCACAGAGTTGGCTTGGTCCATTGCGGAAATTTGCCCGCACTTGGCCCGGATGCGAAAACTGGTGGGCAGGTCTCCCCGTGATTCTTTGGCTTGAGATCGCGACTGACAGCGATGGCATAAAGGGAAAGATCAAGCTTTCCGCCGAAGTCGGGCCTCTTTCGTCCGCGCAGGACCGGGCTCGTCTTATCAAGCGCATCGGGGCGGTTGACCTGCCCAACATCCAGTTCCAGTCGGGCGCCGCCGATCCCGGCCGCCGGTACTCTCGCTTCTTTAAGAAGAATACAATCAGTGTCGATGACGTGCATGCGTCCGAGGAAATTGAGCGGAAAATCCGCGCTTTGATTGGACGATTTTCTAATGAAATTAATGAGGTAAGTGTGGCTGTAGCTGCGTTCGTTTCCGAGGAGAAGGAGCTGCAGGCATGAGCGCGCAAGTTCCCTCCGTATCCGTTTCATACGCCACCAACGGCAGCTCGACCAAGGCCAACGAGTTCGGCATGCGGCCGATGCAGGAACGCGCGTTCGAAAAGCGCGGCGAGCAATATCTGCTGATCAAGTCGCCGCCGGCCTCGGGCAAAAGCCGTGCGCTGATGTTCATCGCCCTCGATAAGCTCGCCAATCAGGGTGTCAAACAGGCCATCATCGTCGTGCCGGAGAAGTCCATCGGCTCCAGCTTTCATGACGAGGAGCTGAGCAAGCACGGCTTCTGGGCCGATTGGCATGTCGAGCCGAAGTGGAACCTCTGCGATGCGCCGGGCAACGATAATGGCGGCAAGGTGAATGCGCTCGGCGCGTTCCTCCAAAGCGACGACAAGGTGCTGGTCTGCACCCATGCGACCTTCCGCTTCGCCGTCGACAAATTCGGGGTCGAAACCTTCGATGATCGGCTGATCGCGGTGGACGAATTCCACCATGTCTCGGCCAATCCAGACAACAAGCTCGGCCTGCATCTGGGCGAGTTCATCACGCGCGACCGAGTGAATATCGTCGCAATGACCGGCTCCTATTTCCGGGGCGACGCGGTGGCGGTGCTCGCGCCGCAGGACGAGGGCAAGTTCGAGACCGTCACCTACACCTACTATGAGCAGCTCAACGGCTATCAGTATCTGAAGAAGCTCGACATCGGCTATTTCTTCTATTCGGACTCGTATGCCGACGACCTTCTGAAGGTGCTGAACCCCGTCGAGAAGACGATCATCCACATTCCCAACGTCAATTCGCGCGAGAGCACGAAGGACAAGATCAAGGAGGTGGAGCACATAATCGAGACGCTCGGCGAATGGCAGGGGACAGACCCTGCGACCGGCTTCCAGCTGGTCAAGACCGCCGACGGGAGGATTCTGCGCATCGCCGATCTGGTCGATGACGATCCCGCCAAGCGCGACCGGGTGTCCGCCGCGCTGAAGGATCCGGCGCAGAAAAACAATCGCGACCACGTCGACATCATCATCGCGCTCGGCATGGCGAAGGAAGGCTTCGACTGGATCTGGTGCGAACATGCGCTGACAGTCGGCTATCGCTCCAGCCTCACCGAGATCGTACAGATCATCGGCCGCGCGACCCGCGACGCGCCGGGCAAGACCCGCGCCCGCTTCTCGAACCTGATCGCCGAACCGGCAGCCGCTGACGACATTGTCACCGAAGCCGTCAACGATACGCTTAAGGCGATTGCCGCCAGCCTGCTGATGGAGCAGGTGCTGGCGCCCCGTTTCGAGTTTAAGCCGAAAAACCCGCAGAGCGGTCCGACGCCGGGCTTCGATTATGGCGAGGGCGGCTACGATCCGAACAAGTGCAATGTTGGCTTCAACGAGGAATCCGGCAAGTTCCAGATCGAGATCAAGGGGCTGGCCACGCCGAAGAGCGAGGAAGCGACCCGTATCTGCCAAGAGGATCTGAACGAGGTAATCGCTGCCTTCGTACAGGACAAGACGACGATCGAGCGCGGGCTGTTCGACGAAGAGTTGGTTCCCGAGGAGCTGACTCAGGTGCGCATGGGCAAGATCATCAAGGACAAATTTCCGCACCTCGACGCCGAGGATCAGGAAGCCGTTCGCCAACACGCGGTGGCGGCGCTGAATTTGACCCAGAAAGCGAAGGAAGTCGCGGCGGGCAGTTCGCTTGGCGAAGAGAGCGCAAATACGGCTTTTGTTGACGGCGTCCGAAAGTTCGCGATGGATGTGCGAGAGCTGGACATCGACTTGATCGACCGGGTCAATCCGTTCGGCGAAGCCTACGCCATTCTCGCCAAGACGATGAGCGAGGAAAGCCTAAAGCAGGTTGCTGCGGCTATCGCCGCCAAGCGCACCAGCCTGACGCCGGAGGAAGCCAAGGTGATCGCTAAACGCGCCGTGGAGTTCAAGCGGGAGCGCGGACGTCTCCCGTCAATCAGCTCGGCCGACGCGTGGGAAAAGCACCTGGCCGAGGGCGCCGCCGCATTTGTCCGCTTCAAGGATGAGGGCCGCTATGAGTGATCTCGACCTTGATGAACTGCGTTCGGAACTCGATGATTTCGCGCAGCCGGAAAAGAAGGGCGGCCGTTCGCCCCGCGAGGAACGCATTATCGCGGGCTTTGAAGAGATTCAGCGCTTTGTCGAGAAAAGCGGCCATGCTCCGCGCCATGGCGAGGGCGGCGACATATTCGAACGGCTATACGCCGTCAGGCTTGATCGACTGCGCGAACTGGAAGAATGCCGCTCGGTTCTCACACCGTTCGATCGCCAGGGATTGCTGACCGGCGCGCCAGTTGCGTCCTCCGCGCCGGTGGACGCGATGGATGACGATGAACTGCTCGCAGAATTGGAGGGCGCCGCCGGTTCATCCGACATCACAAAGTTGCGCCACGTGCGCACGAGCGCGGAAAAGCGTGAAGCCGAAGAAATCGCGAACCGGGAAAAGTGCCTCGATTTCGAGACGTTCAAGCCTCTCTTCGAGGAGGTGCAGAGCGACCTGGACGGGGGACGGCGCACCACGAGAAGGTTCGTCAAGGATGCAGGTTTCCTGAAGGCGGATATCCACGCCGGTCAGTTTTTCATCATCGGAGGTCAAACCGCCTACGTCGCCCAGGTCGGAGAGCCTATCAAGGCGCCGAACGGAGAGACTGACGCGCGGCTCAGAGTCATTTATTCCAATGGCACTGAGAGCGATCTGCTGCTGCGGTCGCTCCAGCGCGCACTCTACAAGGATGAGGCTGGTCGGCGGATTACCGAGCCGACCGCTGGGCCTTTGTTCGAGGAACAGACCTCCGATAACGATGAAGCTAGTGGAACCGTCTACGTGCTGCGGAGCAAATCTGAACATCCGCTTGTCACGGCCAATCGCGATATCCTGCATAAGATAGGCGTAACAGGCGGAAACGTCGAACGCCGCATTGCCAATGCCCGCCTCGATCCGACCTTCCTCATGGCCGATGTTGAGGTCGTTGCTACTTACGAATTATACAACATCAATCGCGCGAAACTCGAATCCGTGATCCATAAGATTTTCGGCGGCGCTCGCATGGACATCGAGATCAAAGATCGCTTCGGGCAGCCGGTCGTGCCCAAAGAATGGTTCCTTGCACCGGTGTTCGTTATCGATGAGGCTGTCAGGCGGATCAAGGACGGCACAATCACGGGTTACATATACGATCGAAAGACCGCGCGATTGGTTCTGGCCTCGGCAAAAGATCGATGACAAACGCGCATGCCGCCGATGCGGCAACCTCGTCGAGGCCGGGCAAGGCGTGCGCATGCTGGAGTCGGTGCAGCAGTTGCGCCGTCGTTCCATGCGGCTACCTGTCAACGTCATCGAAGATAGAGCGGTTCGCGGCCAGCGCGTCTGACAACGGTGTCTCCCTCTTCTGCGTTACGATATGAGTCCAGTCAGAATCGTCTTCGGACTCTTCGTCGCGTTTGCGTTTACGCCTTTGCAGTGACTCTATCGACCGCATCACCTGATTCCGCGCGTTATCTACCGATACGATAGCATCATCGTCGACGCCGATTGCTTCAACGCGGTCGAGAAGCGCCTGGAGCTTCTTGAAGTGGTCATCTGGCTCCTCATCCAAGTCAGCATCGGCGGCAATCTCGTCGATCCGTTCTTCAAGCGATGGTAGCACCTTCGTGCGCAGGGCCAATCCCAATTTGATCAGCCGAAAGGGCGGAATGAGCGCGAGCGTTGTCGCGTCGTCGAAAAAGGAGACGTCCAAGTGTTTCAGGACTGCATCCTCCAATGCTTCGGCAATTTCTTGCCGTAGCTTGTGCGGTAGCAGGCCAATGATGTTCGCTCTGGCGAACGTGGCGATCCGCGGATCGTTGGCAGCCAAATCGGTTTTCCAGCAGGAACGCTCAAGCAGGTTCGGAAACTGCCGGAGCGATTTCGCGAAAACGGCCTCGCTAGCGCGGTATGCAAGGAATTGAAATAGCATCCAATTGCGGTACCACTCATCGGGGGTTCGCCCAAGCCGATCGACCAGTGCGTCGTCAAGCGTCGATGGTATGGCAAGAGCGTCTCGGATGAGCGGTGATCCTTCACAGGTAAAGCTACCGAGGATCGTGTCGGTGGTCGCGCCGCGGATGAGCGCTGCCATCATATGGGGCTTCTGACGAAGTATCTCCGTTAGCGCATCCGAGATTGTCGGATGCGAGAAAATCCATTTAGTCCCTGATAGCTTAAGGAACGACCCTTTGAGTTCTGCGAAACATTCTTGGATCCTGGTCAGGCTGAAGCCGGTAAGTTCGGCCACGGCTTGTGCCGAGGACGAATCATGGTTACCCGGATCGAAGCCAGACTGATGAACATAGATCAAGAGGAGGGCGGCTTGCAGCTGGTCGTCCAACGCGTTCACGGTATCGATTAGGTGCTCGCGAGGCTCTTCCATAAACCTGACCAGCGACGCCTCACGGGGTAACAGACCTTTCGTGAAATTTGGGTCGCCAAGTCGTTCTGCGATGCCAGGGAGGAAATCATTTACAGCTGCGACCGCCGTCAAGTGCGGCTTCACACTCGTGCGCCAGCTTTGGCTCTGCCCACCGAAATTGATGTGATTGTATAGGATCTGGGACTTTTCTTCGAAGGCCAAGTCGCCGACATCGACGACGGCACTGTCATTCGCGAACTGTGGGAGGTTGCGTTGACCCAGCCGAAGCCGCGCGGCTTCATAGATGTGCTTGCGGGACGTCAGCAGGAAACGATTGCCGTGCGCGATAGCTGCGCGCAGCTTCGCGAAAGCCGATGTCCAGTCCTGCACATAGTCGATTCGCAGCACATTCGAGCCGAAAGCATCGTCGATCCAGAAGAAGCGGCCCGGGTCATTTGGGTTCCATCCAGCCTCGAAGTCGCGCGGGCTGGTCAGTGCGAGGACCGTGCTGTCGGGATTTTCCGAGGCGATCGTTGAGATGACGGCACCAATCGCTGACTTGCCGCTCGATGGATTGCCGAGCAGCAGCACAACGCCATGCTTGGCGATGGCATGCACGGCGTCGCGATGCGCTTGAGTTGGCACGTAAGTGCGCAGCTTTGGGATCCAACTGGCGAGAAGCGCGCGGCTCTGCTCGCTCAAACGTTCGTCGACGATCGAGGTAAGGTCGCCGAGCCCGTATACCTGCGGGACTAAGGCGCGCAGCCGCGCGCTACTCCGGATCGTACGCACGATATATTGCCGGCCGAGGACGTGCGGCTTGCGTACGCCAAGCTGGCGGAGCTTCGCTCGCATCTCGGCAGCGACCGGCGCATCAACACTCATGTTGGTCATAAATGCATAAGTGTGGGCTTGCCCAGCTGCGACAAGTTCTTCGACGTGGGCGATTTCGGGATTGAGGTCGTTCACCTTGAGCGTCTTTCCCGCGTTGGATGTATGTTTACACTGCACCGTGCCTATGGGCTGCTCTTCAGTCCTGGACGGGATGAGAAATATAGCGTCCTGACCACCGTCCTGGGCTTCTCGAAATATCTCCACAGGACGGCCAAGGACCACTTCGCAAACTTGAGAGCAGAGATCCTGGAAAGCACGCCACCCGATCGTATGCAGCGCCAAATCGGACCACGGGCCGACGGCCCGCCTAATGCAAGCTAAATCGTTGCCGTTCTCCGCTCTCTCGCTACTCACAGGATCCCTCTCAATATTATTTCCGCAAACAGTGAAATTGCCGCTCGATCATGCGGACATGGTCAAAGGCATTATATTGCCGATAAGTCGAATGTCGTCCGGCTTCCCATTGATGTTATTCCACGCGCGGAGCACCGCGTGCATCTTTTCGAGATAGTCCAAGTCAGGCGGCAGCGCCCCAAACGGCTCGTGCTCCACGCCATCACAGATATCGACGAGAAACTGCTGCAGTTTCTCGCGCAGCGCCGGATCTTCCACGACGCGCAAATAAGCTGATATTGGCTTGTCCTTACCCAGCTCGGCCCCTCCGAGACTGCGTTCAAAATCGGGAATGCTGCAACGGTGGCGAACGGCAATACCGGTGTTTCGACATGCGACGATTTGATCGTAGATCGACTGGTTCATGGTCCACATCCCGTTTCGGCCACCTTCGTGGTTGAACGGCCAGTCGACGTCATGGACAATGCTGAACGGCACACGAAAATGTCGCAACATCGTGATCAGCCCAGGCAAAATTGCCTTGCCGCGAGCGCGTATCACCGTTGCCCGGCCCGCCAGTTCATGATTCTCACTAACGATAGCAGCGATGAAGGCCGCGTGCTCAGTGTCGCCTTCTACGAGGATCGGATGCGAACCGAAAAACACCTCTGAGAACCCGACGTCCATTTGCTGGACCGCCTTTAGATTGCGCTTGGTATCGGGGTCGAAGGCCACATCGTCAGCCCGATATGTCTTGCTTCCGAGTGGCGACGTGTCCCCTCCGGCGCGCTCCAATCGCACGATTGTCGTGTGGTCTTCGAGCGGATTGACGAAATAGGGTGAGTGTGTCGTCATCATCACCTGCCACTCGGGATCCTCCGCTAGCTGGTAAAGATGTCGTTGGGCGGCTCGAGCCGCCATCGGATGAAGGGCATTCTCAGGTTCGTCGATTAGCAGGAGATAGCCGGGGAAAGCGGGATCATCCTTATCCGGTTCCTTCTCTCCCTTTCGGAAGGCCTCGAGCTTTTCGAGTGCAGCGGCTTTCGCTTCCTCACTTTTCGCGATCTTCAAAGCCTTTTCTAACGCAGTCTCGGTTTCGTTGAACCGCGAAAGTTGATTATGGACTGTGAGCATCGACCAAAACAGCGCTCGCCGGGCACCCGCCCCTTGTTGCTCCACCGAAGTTTCGACGTCGCCATCCGTAACCCGAATGCCGGAGCCTTCCTTGAGAAGCTTCTCCAAGTCGTATTTCGGCTCTGCCATCGCGACATCGAGCCGGATTCCCAGACCGGGAAAGACGCCCGCGAATCCATCTTTAATTTGTTCAGCTATTTTGGTGAAGCGCGCTTCATGCGCCTTGGACAGGTTAGAGACGATGTTGGCGAGCTTCGAGACGGATTGTGCGAGGTCGGACGTCGGATCCTTTTGCAACTCGCTCAAATCTTTTGCGAAGGGTGAGAGCGCCAGGGCCAGTAGCACGGCTTGGGTTTCCGACGCATCTTGCAGCGATCCGATTCTCAACGGGCGCGGCAGGCGGGATTTGAAGACGTTGTCGGCACCGCCGGCCTTTTCATTGTTCGACCAGAGGCCGGCCACGGGGTCCCAGGTCTTCCGGAGAGGCGATCCATCGGGTGCCCATTCCCAACGGCTGCGGACGACCAGATAATCGCCCACCTTGGATTTCCACTTCTCGTCGACATTCGCCACGCCTTCGGGGATGTGGACGTCGAGTTCTACGACCGATGGTTCATCACCGGGGGTCCAACGGCAGCGGTCTCGTGAACCTACAAATAGACTTGGTTTAATGGCAAGCTCGTAAGCGCGCAAAATGGTTGATTTGCCCGCGTTGTTCTTGCCTACCAAGCACACCACGTTATCGAGAGCCACCTCGATACCTTCTGGGCCGATGCACCCAAGGTTCCTAACAACCAGCTTCAGTAGCTTCGAGCGATTGGCCACTCCCGCCTCCCCAAATCATGCATGAATCCGTGCTTCAGTAACCCTGATCGAAAAGATACGCCAGTGCAGAGTTTAAGGTCGGAAATGGGTTGATCCTGAAGAAAGCTTCATTTTACTCCCGCTCCCGCGCGCTGCGTTCGAAGCACAAGCTGCTTCCGGCGATCGGTTTACAGCAGCTTTCAGGATTACGGCCGTCGACCACCTCACGGCGTCGTTGCAGCAACATCCCTGGAAATCGGCTTATGATCATACCCGGCCGTTGAGCGCTGTCGGCGGGCACACTCCCGTCTATGCGTGATGGGCGTCTGTATTAGCCGGAGCGCGGATTGGAGCAATTCGTTCAGGTGTACCTCGAGCGTTAGCACATCCTAGAGTGAGAGTGGGGACCGGATTTCTATGACGGGTAAAACGCCGAGAGAGAGTCTTTCGGCCGCCTGGTCACGGAGTTTGATCCCATGAACATCCAAGTTCTCGACTCCCGCCGTGAATTCACCAATGGCTACAAAGTCGACGTGTCGCGCGGGGAGCGTGTCGGCCGCGTTTCTTCCGAGTGGTTTTCTCGTCCCGCCGACGAGCGGTTTCTCTCGCTTGGCGAGCTGGCATGCGCCGTGCGCGGCCGCGCCGATCGAAGCCGCACCCGTGTCGTCGAAACCTCGCTTATCCATGTCGAAGCAGATCGCGCGAACGCCGAGCGCCTGTCTCTGATCCTTCCGGGCGCTGAGGCGCCCATGGCTCCGACGCATTGGAGTTTCGGGCAGCTCGCGAGCCATGTCGGCGCGCCGGCCTCCTATCTCCGCCAGCTTCCGGCAGCGATCGCCGGCATCAATCTCCAATATGGCCTGACGTCGCACCGCGCGGAGCAGATCAAGACACTGGAGACCGACGATAACCGCGTCGAGCTGCGAGCGGTAACCGGCCCCGATTACGGGCGTATCTTCGATCACGAGCTCGTCGAAGCCGTGCAGCGCATCGCTGGCAATGGCACGGGCGACACGCGCTGGAAAGTTCCGGGCGTCCTCGATTGGTCGACAGGCGTCTACAATCCGCGTGTGGACATCACGAAAGACACGACGACGCTCTATGCCTCCGATCGCGACGTCTTCCTGTTCCTCGTCGATGATTTGAATCCCATAGAGGCGGGCCGCCTCCCGGATGGCTCGCCGGACCTTTATTTCCGTGGGTTTTATTGCTGGAACTCGGAGGTCGGAGCGAAGACGCTCGGGATCGCGAGCTTCTATCTGCGGGCCGTGTGTCAGAATCGCAATCTCTGGGGCGTAGAAAATTTCGAGGAGATCACCATCCGCCACAGCAAATACGCCGCTTCTCGCTTCGCACATGAGGCGGCTCCTGCGCTGTTGAATTTTGCGAACTCGTCACCGACGCCTTTCATCAATGGCATTAAGGCTGCGCGCGAACGCATCGTGGCGAAGACTGACGAAGATCGCAACGAATTCTTGCGGCGGCGCGGCTTCTCGAAGGCCGAAACGAGCAAGATCATCGACACGGTGTTGGTGGAGGAGGGCCGTCCGCCGGAATCGATTTTCGATTTCGTGCAGGGCATCACGGCCGTCGCGCGTGACAAGCCGCATCAGGACGTTCGCCTCGATATGGAGGCGAAGGCGAAGAAGCTGCTTGATCTAGCGGCCTGAGTCCGAAGAACCGCGAGGCGGTTGTCTCGAGCTCTGCGATCATGGCGCTGCCCGCTCCTTAAAGGGAGAGGGCGGCGCTTCGCTCATTGACGAGCAAAAGGTCGAGAGAGAGGCTCTCGGCGGCTTGTCGCGGAGCAACGACCATGGCCAAAGCCACTCAGAAAATCACCCTCTCCTCCTCACGCGATATTCCGTTCGACAAGCTCGTCTTGTCGCAGGCGAATGTTCGCCGCGTGCAGGCCGGAGTTTCGATCGAAGAACTCGCCATCTCGATCGCCCGGCGCGGACTGATCCAGAGCCTCCACGTTCGCCCGATCCTGGACGCTGACGGAACGGAAACCGGGAAATTCGAGGTTCCCGCTGGCGGTCGCCGATATCGCGCCCTCGAATTGTTGGTCAAGCAGAAGCGCCTCGCGAAAAATGCTCTCGTCCCCTGTGTCGTCGGAGACGCGGCGAGCGACGTTCTGATCGATGAAGTGTCGCTCGCGGAAAACATCGACCGCGCGCCGCTTCATCCGCTCGACCAGTTTCGTGGTTTCAAGGCCATGATCGACAAGGGCATGACCGAAGAAGCGGTCGCGGCCGCCTTTTTGGTCGACGTCCATGTCGTGAAGCAGCGTCTGCGCCTTGTGTCGGTCTCGCGCGCTTTGCTCGACGTCTACGCCGGGGAAGAGATGACGCTCGAGCAGCTCATGGCGTTCACGGTTTCGCACGATCACGCGCGGCAGGAGCAGGTCTGGAATTCTCTCCGCAACGGCTATCAGAAAGAACCCTACAACATCCGTCGGGCGCTTACAGAAACCGCCGTGAGCGCCACTGACAAACGCGCCTTCTTCGTCGGCGTGGCGGCCTATGAGGCCGCAGGTGGCGTTATTCTCCGAGACCTCTTCGAGGATGATCGAGGCGGATGGCTCCAGGATGTCGCCCTCCTCGATCGTCTTGTCGCGGAAAAGCTCAGGAACGTCGCTGACGACATCGCGGGGGAGGGCTGGAAATGGGTCCAAGCCGCCGTCCATCTTCCCTACGGGTTGACGAACGGCTTGCGCAGGCTGCCGGGAACTGCTGCCCTGACCGAAGACGAACGCGCGACGCGTGAGGAGCTTCGGGAAGAGAGCGACAGACTCGTCGAGCAATATGAGCAGGCTGACGACATCCCCGACGAAGTCAACAATCGCCTCGAGGAAATCGACGCGGCGCTTGAGGCTTTCGAGGACCGCCCCGTTCGGTATGAGCCTGATGACATTGCTCGCGCTGGCGTCTTCGTGAGCCTCGGCGGCAACGGCTTGCCGAAAGTCGACCGCGGCTATGTTCGTCCCGAAGACGAGCCGGCGCCCGAAGGCGACGACGACAGCATGACGGAGACCGCTGAATCTCGACCCGCAGCACCGATGGCTCCCCTCGTCCAGCGAGCCGTCATCACGATCGGCGGCCAAGCGGCGCAGCCCGAGGAGGAGCCGGAGGAGGACGGCATCAAGCCACTGCCCGATCGCCTGGTCGCGGAGCTGACCGCCCACCGCACGCTCGCTCTGCGAGATGCGGTCGCGAATAATCCTCACGTCGCGATGACCGCTCTCCTCCATAAGCTGGTCTCGGATGCGTTCGAACACCGATCCGCAACCGGGGCTCTGGAGGCGCACGTTCGCCAGGTCATGTTCCCTGCGCAGTCCGAGGATCTGAACGATTGCCAATCCGCGAAGTCCGTCGCCGATCGGCACGAGCGCTGGGGAGACCACATCCCCGCCGACGACGAAGCTCTGTGGAACTGGCTCACCGCGCTCGAAGTTGACAGACGTATGGAGCTTCTCGCCCATTGTGTCAGCTATGGCGTCAATGCGCTCCATGAGCGCCCGAATCCATACAGTGGTTCGGGCGTCAGCGACCACGCGCTGAAGGTTCGCCTTTCTCAGGCCGATCGACTGGCTCGAGCGACCGGCCTGGACATGGCGCAGGTGGGCTGGCGTCCGACCGTCGGCAACTATTTCGGGCGCGTGACCAAAGCGCGCATCGTCGAAGCCGTGCGCGAGGGGGCCGGCGAGCGTGCCGCGGAACTCATCGGCCATATGAAGAAAGGCGAGATGGCCAAAGAGGCCGAACGCCTTCTCCAGGACACCAATTGGCTGGCGGAGCCGCTGCGTCTCGCTGACGGCGAGGACGTTTTCGAAACCGCGGATCGGGAAACCGCGGATCGGGAGGGCGGAGACGAGGCTCTGCCCGCCTTCCTCGCCAGCGACGACGACGATGAAGACGGCGCGGCTGACACCGAAGAAGACCAAGAACAGCCGATGGCCGCCGAATAGGCGATTCCGAAAAGGGCGGCGCAAGTCGCCCTTCACATCTCGATCGAAGGCGCCCCGCCGTAAGGCCGGGCGCTTTTTTTGTGCCCCGTGAAGAGAGGGAGAGGGCCGTCGGCCGCGAATGAGTTCGGCGGCTTCGAGAGAGAGCGTCCGCCGGGCTTACCGATGGTCCGCTCTCCATGAGGCCGATTCAATGAATTTTCTCGCGCCCGTCCTTTCGACCCAGCAACACTCCTTCGATCCTGCACCCACTGACGGCGCCGCCGCCATCCTCTCCGCTGCGCATCTTCTCGTTCCCAGTCTCGAACGCGGCGAAAAGATCGACGCCGGCGTCCTGCGCGACGTTATGGAAAACGCGTTTGGCGCATCGGATGGTTCCGGCGCATGGAGCTGGAAAGCCGCCTATGAGGCCTGTGAGGTCGCGACCGTCCTGTTCCTGGGCAAATATGGCAAGGCGCTGTTCCGCAAAGCACCAACTGCGGCCGCCCGTCTTTCCGCGCTGACGAAAATATCCCTGTTGCTGCCGACCCATACGCGCCGCTCCGAGGAGAGCCAAGCGCTTCAGCAATTCTCGACGCCCGTTCCGCTCGGCCTGGCGGCCTTCACGGCCGCCGCGATCGCACCGTCCGACCGCGTGCTGGAGCCGTCCGCCGGAACAGGGCTCCTCGCGATCTTAGCGAGGACGACGACCAGCTCCCTCATACTCAACGAGCTCGCCGAGACACGCGCGAGATTGCTCGCCGCGCTCTTTCCGTCGATTTCCATCACGCGGTTCGACGCCGCGCAGATCGACGATCACCTCGGCGCCGAGACGATACCGTCCGTAGTCCTCATGAATCCGCCGTTCTCGGCTATGGCCCATGTTGCAGGACGGGTCCAGGACGCCGGCTTTCGCCACATCGCCTCGGCGCTCAACCGCCTCGCGCCGGGCGGACGCCTCGTCGCGATCACCGGCGCCAATGTCGGCCCGGACATTCCCGATTGGCGTGATTCATTCATTCTCTTGCAGGAGCGCGGGCGCGTCGTGTTCACCGCCTCTATTGCGGGCGCGGTTTATGCCAAGCACGGCACGACCTTTCCGACTCGGCTCACAGTTATCGAAAAGAACCCGGCCGACGATCCGACGCTGTTCCCGGCGTCGCCCGGCCTCGCGCCGAATGTCGCGACGCTTCTCGAGTGGATCGAGCACAGCGTTCCGCCGCGCTTACCACTCGCCTTGCCCAAGAGCTCCGCGCCGATCGCCGCCGTGGCGCCCATAACCGCGCGCAGCTACATCTCCCGCCGGGCCGAGACTCGCCCGCGCCTCGCGCCGATCGCGGACCCTACTGGCATTCCGCTCGCCTATGAGACAATCGACTCGACCCCGCCGGAAAGCACACGTCTGACCGAGGCGATCTACGAAGAATATGGATTACAGTCGATCCGCATTCCCGGCGCGCAGCCGCACCCGACCAAACTCGTCCAGTCCGCGGCGATGGCGAGCGTCGCGCCACCGAAGCCAGCCTATCGCCCCATGCTACCGGCGAATAGCCTTCAACGCCTTTCCGACGCGCAGCTCGAAACCGTCATCTACGCCGGCGAGGCGCACAGTGATTATCTCTCCGGATCATGGACGGTCGACACAACCTTCGACGTCGTCCAGGCGGTAGCCGAGGGCGTCGAAAACGCCGTTCGCTTCCGGCGCGGCTTCATGCTCGGCGACGGCACGGGCGCCGGCAAGGGCCGCCAATCCGCCGGGATCATCCTCGATAATTGGATGCAGGGCCGGCGCAAGGCGCTTTGGATCAGCAAATCCGACAAGCTGATCGAGGACGCGCAACGCGATTGGTCCGCGCTCGGCATGGAGCGATTGCTCGTGACGCCCCTCTCGCGTTTCGCGCAAGGCAAGCCGATCACGCTTCGCGAGGGCGTCCTGTTCGCCACCTACGCCACGCTGCGCACCGATGACCGAGGCGAGAAGATGTCGCGCGTCCGCCAGCTCGTCGAATGGCTCGGAGCAGATTTCGATGGCGTCATCATTTTCGACGAAAGCCACGCCATGCAGAACGCCGGCGGCGGGAAAAGCGAGCGCGGCGACGTCGCCCCCTCGCAGCAGGGTCGCGCAGGCCTTCGTCTGCAACACGCTCTCCCCAACGCCCGCGTCGTCTACGTCTCCGCCACAGGCGCGACGACCGTCCACAATCTCGCCTACGCTCAGCGGCTCGGCCTTTGGGGTGGCGACGATTTTCCCTTCGCCACCCGCGCCGAGTTCGTCGAGGCCATCGAGGACGGGGGCGTCGCAGCGATGGAGGTGCTCGCGCGCGATCTGCGTTCACTTGGCCTCTACACTGCCCGATCGCTCTCCTACGACGGCGTAGAATACGAGCTCGTCGAGCACCGCCTCACCGAGGAGCAGCGCAGCATCTACGACGCCTACGCCGGCGCGTTCTCGATCATCCACCGCAATCTCGACGCTGCGATGGAGGCCGCCAATATCACCGGCTCCAGCGGAACGCTGAACCGCCAGGCTAAGGCCGCCGCGCGTTCCGCGTTCGAGAGCGCCAAGCAGCGGTTCTTCGGCCATTTGCTCACGAGCATGAAAACGCCGACGTTGATCCGCTCGATCGAGCGCGATCTCGGGGACGGCCACGCTGCCGTTGTGCAGATCGTTTCCACCGGCGAAGCGCTCATGGAGCGCCGTCTCGCGGAAATCCCCACCGACGAGTGGAAGGACGTTCGCGTCGATATCACGCCGCGCGAATATGTACTTGATTATTTGGCTCATTCCTTCCCGGTTCAGCTCTATGAGCCCTTCACCGACGCCGAAGGAAACCTATCATCGCGCCCAGTCTATTGCGACGGACAGCCGGTCGAAAGCCGCGAAGCCCTCGCGCGCCGCAACGATTTGATCGAACGGCTCGCGTCGCTCCCGCCGGTTCCGGGCGCTCTGGACCAGATCGTTCAGCGCTTCGGCTCCGAAATGGTCGCGGAGGTCACGGGCCGGTCACGGCGTATTGTGCGAAAGGGCGAACGTCTCGCCGTCGAGAACCGCGCCCCTTCGGCCAATCTTGCCGAAACCGCGGCCTTCATGGACGATCAAAAGCGCATTCTCGTCTTCTCCGACGCCGGCGGAACCGGGCGCAGCTATCATGCCGAACTCTCGACGAAGAATCAGCGCCTGCGCGTTCACTATCTGCTCGAACCCGGCTGGAAGGCCGACGCCGCCATTCAGGGGCTCGGGCGCACCAATCGCACGAACCAGGCGCAGCCGCCGCTCTTTCGGCCCATCGCGACAGATGTAAAAGCGGAAAAGCGCTTCCTTTCCACAATCGCCCGCCGGCTCGACACGCTCGGCGCGATCACTCGCGGACAGCGCCAGACCGGGGGGCAGGGCCTGTTCCGCCCCGAGGATAACCTCGAAAGCGTCTATGCGCGCGATGCGCTGCGCCAGCTCTATCTTCTCATCGTGCGCGGAAAAATCGACGGCTGCTCTTTGCAATGCTTCGAGGACGCCACCGGACTGACGCTGACCGATGACAATGGAATCAAGGACGACTTGCCGCCGATCACGACGTTCTTGAACCGCCTGCTCGCGTTGACCATCGACCTTCAGGGAATTCTCTTCACGGCGTTCGAGCAACTTCTCGACGCAAAAGTCGCCGGCGCGATCGCGAGCGGCGTCTATGACATCGGCCTCGAGACGCTGAAAGCGGAGAGTTTTATCGTCTCAGATCGCACCACGATCTACACCCACCCCGCGACCGGCGCGCAAACCACCTTGCTCACCATCGCACAGCGCGAGCGCAATCGACCCGTCTCTCTCGAAGACGCGCTCGCCGTTTGCGAGCAGGCGGGAGGCAAGCTTCTCGTGAATCGGAAATCAGGACGCGCCGCCGTGCAGCTCCCGGCGCCGTCGTTCATGCTCGACGACGGCGAAATCGAGCGGCGCGTCCGCCTCGTTCGCCCCATGGAGCAACGCCACGCCTCTCTCGGGACGATGACCGAGAGCAGCTGGGAGGAAGCCTGCCGAGAGGCGTTCGCAAGCGCTTGGCAGGCCGAGCTCGCCGACGTTCCGCCTTTCACCGAAAGCACGATCCATGTCGTCGCGGGGCTCCTTCTCCCCGTCTGGAAGCGTCTCCCAAACGAGTCGACACGCGTTTATCGCCTCCAGACGGACGCCGGAGATCGCATCATCGGCCGCAGAGTTTCACCGGCATGGGCCGCGACCGCAGCTACGACAGGCGCGATAACGCTGTCTCCCGACGACGCCCATGCTGCGTTGGTCGACGGCTCCACGATCATCCATCTCACCGAAGGAATGCAATTGCGTCGCGCTCGCGTTATGGGCGCCAACCGCATCGAGCTTTCCGGCTTCTCAGAGCCGATGCGAGAACGCCTACGCGCCTATGGGCTTTTCACGGAGATCATTTCCTGGAAGCTGCGGTTCTTTGTTCCGATCGACGCCAGCGGTCGATCCGTGCTCGGTCGATTGCTCGAAACATATCCGATCGAGCGTATCACCGATCGAGAGCCATGATGATCGTTCTAGCAATTACGATCATGCGTCTCTATCGCGTTTCAGCCCATTGGCATCGGAGCTTTGCTTTGGTCGGCGCCTATCATTGGCGCCGGCACTCCCCGGAGCTTGTCCCCCACAATTATATCAGCGTCGCGTCGTGGGGCGAGTTTCGATAGTGCTAACCCGGAAAATTCAGCGTAGGTTGGCGGGGGTGGTACAGCCTTTTGATTTGGCGTAGAGTTCGGGTGTCGAATCCAACTCGCGCCATTTCGAAGCCGCCACGCCCCGCCATGAACGATTTTACCCTGCCGCTTTCCGGCCTGTCACCTGTTTCCGGCAAGGCTGTCGTCGCCAAATTCGACGGCGGCCTGCTGTCATCCGATGGCGGCGTGCTGCTGCTGCGTGAGATCGAGCAGCGCCTGCGCGTCGCGGAGCGGCTCGCCGGCTGCATCCGTGATCCGCGCGATCCCGATCTCGTCACCCATACGCTCGCCGACATCATTCGCTTTCGCCTCCTCATGATCGGCGCCGGCTATGAGGACGGCAACGACGCCTCGGCGCTGCGCGGCGATCCGATGTTCAAGATGGCGCAAGGGCTCGCGCCTTCCGAGCGCGAGCTCGCCTCGCAATCAACGATCTCGCGCTTCGAGAATCTGCCGGACGCTCGCGCTCTGCTGCGCATGGGCCGCGCCATGGCCGATCTCTATTGCGAGTCGTTCCATCGCGTTCCAGAGCGCATCACGCTCGACATCGACGACACTTTCGACGCCGTCCATGGAGGCCAGCAACTCCGCCTCTTCAATGCGCATCATGACGAATATGGCTTTCAGCCGATCGTCGTGTTCGACGGCTCCGGCCGCTTCGTGTCCGCCATGCTGCGGCCGGCCAAGCGCCCCAGCGGAAAAGAGGCCGAACGCTTCCTGCGCCGCCTGCTGCGCAGCATCCGCGCCAATTGGCCGAGAACGAAAATTCTGCTGCGCGCCGACAGCCATTATTGCACGCCCGAGACGATCGACTTCTGCCGCGCCAATGGCCTCGACTTCATCTTCGGCGTCGCCCCGACGACGACGCTGAGGTCGCATATCCTCGGGCTCGAAGCCAAAACCAAGGCCGTGTTCGAAGCGGCGCCTTCGGCCGGCAAGGCGCGGCGCTACAAGGAATTCCTCGACGGCGCGCAGAGCTGGAGCCGCGTCGAGCGTATCATCGCGCGAACCGAAGCCGGGCCCGACGGCGTCGACACGCGCTTCGTCGTCACCAATCTCGAGGCCCGCAACGCCCGCCGTCTCTATGAAGATGTCTACTGCCGGCGCGGCCAGGCCGAGAACCATATAAAATCCTGGAAGACGCATCTTTGCGCCGACCGAACCTCATGCATGAAAGCGACGGCCAATCAGCTTCGCCTGTTCCTGCACGCCGGCGCCTATTGGATCATGTGGGGCCTGCGCATGGCCGCGCCCAAGCGCTCGTCTTGGCGCACGGCTCAGTTCGATACTCTTCGTCTGCGCCTCGTGAAGATCGCCGCGCGCGTCGTCGAGATGAAGACCGCCATCAAAATCCATCTGCCGACCAGCTGTCCCGACCGGCAATTCCTCCGCATTGCGCTCGCGCGCATCCCGCGCCTCGCGACATGAAGCGCGGGGCGAGCGCCCCCGAAATCCGAACCCTTTTCCCTCAACCCGCAAGCCTTCGCCGTTCGAAACTCCGGCCCGCCGCCAGAGCCGCTGGCGCTGCGCGCGCGGTTATCTCGAACCCAAAAAATCTTCCACTTCACCGCGCGAGCCGGTCAAGCGCTGCATAATCGCGGCTAAGTCGGCGCCGACATCGATCCGTTCGGCAGGGCGGGGCAGATCTCGGCGAGAACCCAGAAGGAAGTCGGGCCGAGGCGCTGGCGCTGTCAGGACGAGTTTTCGGCTCTGTGTCGCGGCCGATCTCGCCGGCCGCGTCTCCCTTTGGCGTTTCACGATCCGGCTCGATCGATCTTGGAGTTTCGGCCGTGTCTCTCGCTCATCGGATAGCGATCGAGAGAAGAAGCGAAGGGCTTCTTGTCGCCTGAGGCGTTTGTTTGATTTCGCTTCCTAAGTCGTCGGTGAGAGCCGCGCTCGCGGCCTTCTTTAGAGGGCGATCGATCGGCAAGCGGTTCGGACCGGCAACGGCCGCGGCCGACTATTTTCCGTCGCGGCCTGAAGGCCGCGTTCCATCGCGAAGCAAAATAGTCGACCTCTAGCCGTCCTTCGCTTTGCTACGGCCCTCCGCTTCGCTCCGGGTGCAGGTCCCGCCCCGCGTGCCGCTTTCGTCGCCATGAAGGCCGCGGCGGACGCGGCTGACCGACGAAGAGGGAAGCATCATGATCACTGAACGCGAAGACGACAACGAGCCCCAGCACGCTTCTTCCCCCACCGACCATCTCTTGCAGGAGCTCCAGCTCTACGGCCATCGCCCCTTCGAAGACGAGCCCGACCGCAGACCATTGCCCGAAGGTGGCCTCGTTGCGGGAGCCGTTTCGGACATTTTTGACGCACTCATTGTCGCGCTGCAGGACACGCGCCTCGAACCCGACCTTCCCGACCTTCTGTGGTCCACGGTCAATCTCTTTCAGCGCGCCGCCGAACGGGTCGATCGTCAGCTCGACGACAACGAACAGTCGCAACGACGCTCCCAGCGTGAGCAGGATGGTGGCGAGATCAAATCCGTCGAGCTCGAGCGCCTGATCGCTGAAGGCCAGACCTTGCTCGAGCGTCGCGACGCCTTCGAACTGATGCGCGACCAGGCCGCCGATCACTTCGAACGACACACCGGCTCCGCCTGGCGTCCCCGCAGTCGCTCAATGGTCAATCATCGCAATCTCACTGCCGCAATGATCGACAGCCGCGACTTTCTCGCCGCGAAAAAACGTGCAGACAACGAAGTGCTCCTGCCCCCCGGTCCGAAAATCGCCGTCACTGGCGGACTCGATTTCAACGACCATCGCCTTATCTGGGCGAAGCTCGATCAAGTGCGGGCCAAACACCCCGACATGGTTCTCCTCCATGGCGGCTCGCCGAAAGGCGCCGAGCTGATCGCAGCCCGTTGGGCCGATCACAGAAAGGTCACTCAGATCGCTTTCAAGCCCGACTGGACCAAACACGCCAAGTCGGCGCCCTTCAAACGCAACGACGCCATGCTCGAAACCCTTCCGATCGGCGTCATCGTCTTTCCCGGAACCGGCATTCAGGAAAATCTCGCCGACAAGGCCCGCAAGCTCGGTATCCCGGTCTGGAAATTCGGAACTGGAGGCGCTTGAGCGCCTCCCCCTTCGAAACCGGCCCTCCACCCTCTTCGCCCGCGCCTGTTGGCAAACCGGCTTTTCTTCATTAAACAATACGCTGTAACCAATTTGAGGGCCGCTCCATGACCTCGCGCAATTTTTTTGTGATTTCGGGCAATGTATCTCAGGCCCCCCGTCAATTCGGGGACCGAACTCCCAAAACCGTCATAACCATAGGCGTCGATGAATTTTGGACTGACAAAGAAACGGGGGAGCGGAAGAAAAAAACCGACTTCCTGACAGCTTTCACCTTCAACCGAAAAATTGGCGATTACATTATCGCCAACGTCAAGATCGGGTGGCAAGTCA
The DNA here is from genome assembly GCF_015709455.1 of Methylosinus sp. H3A. Taxonomy (NCBI): domain Bacteria; kingdom Pseudomonadati; phylum Pseudomonadota; class Alphaproteobacteria; order Hyphomicrobiales; family Methylocystaceae; genus Methylosinus; species Methylosinus sp. H3A. Next base: position 52,904 of record NZ_JADNQW010000006.1, on the reverse strand, counting down.
ACATAGACGGCCGCATTAGGGCCAATTCTTACGAAAAGGGCGCCGATCGCATCTACACGACGGAACTGGAGATCGGCCGGATTGACGCGCATCCCATAAGCGACACACGCGGCGGCGACGACGAGTAGTCTCGTTCGGGGACGACAAGGCCCATCGGCTCACATGCCGCGGTCCAGAAAGATTCGGCAAAAACCGGCAACCACTAATTCCCGCCATCGTATTTATTTTTTCATCGCCGAAATTTGCGGAGACTGACCTTGGCTCGCATTCTCATCGTAGGCGGCAGCGGATTTATCGGACGGCATATTGCCGGCCGACTCCGAGATCGCGGGCATGAGGTCAACGCCTCATCGCGGGTCGAGATCGATCTGGCTCGTGACGGCGAAGCCCAACTTCGCGATAAGCTCGCGAACTTCGAAGTCGTTATCAATTGCGCGGGGCTCGTTAGGGACGTCGGCGCCAATAGCATGGCCGCCGTCCATGCGGATGGCGCCTCCAATCTCTTTCGCGCCTGCCTCGCTGTAGGCGTCACGCGGCTCATCCACGTCTCGGCCCTCGGCGTGGAGAGCCAAGGTGAAACCATCTATCAGCGCAGCAAGGCGGTCGCTGAGGAGCAACTCGCCGCGCTCGATCCGGACGGCGCACGCTTGGACTGGCGCATCCTGCGCCCCTCGCTCGTCGTCGGACGGGGCGGCGCGAGCACGCGCTGGCTGCTCGCCGCCGCTGTCCTCCCCTTTCTTCCGAGCTTCGGCGACGACGCTTGGCGTTTTCAGCCCGCGCACGTCAGCGATCTCGCCGAGGTCGCCGCGCGCATCGCGGAAGGCGCGCCCTCCCCCAGGCGCTTCAATGTCGTCGGCCCGGAGCCGATGACGACGGACACGCTGCTCGCGCTGTTGCGCGAGTGGCTCGGCTTGAAGCCCGCGCGCTTCTTTCGCGTGCCCTACCGCTTGTTTCTGCTCGCGGCCTCAATCGGCGGTCGTGTCACGACCGGCCCGCTCAATCGCGAGGTGGTGAAGCTCCTCTCTCGTGGCAATGTGGCGGATTGTTCGCCGATGACAGCCGCGCTCGGCCGGCCGCCGCGCTATATTCGCGACGCTCTGGCGCTGGAGCCGGCCTGCGGGGCGGACAGGCAGGCGGCGCGACTGTTCTTCCTGCCTCCGGTGCTGCGTTGGAGCCTCGGCCTGTTGTGGGTCGCGACGGGCTTTCTCTCCTTCGGACTCTATCCGCAGGAGAAGAGCTATGCGCTGCTCGCCGAGATAGGCGTTCACGGCGCGCTCGCCGACTTTGCGCTCTATGGGGGCGCGGCGGTCGATCTCCTGCTCGGCGTACTGTTGCTGCTGCGCTGGCGCCCTGCCCTCGTCGGCGCCGCGCAGCTCGCGACCATGCTTGCCTTCACGATCATCGCGGCCCGTCTGCCGTCGGACTATTGGCTGCATCCCTTCGCGCCGCTGCTCAAGAATCTGCCGATAGCTGCGGCGATCCTCGTCATGATCGCATTGGAGTCCTGACCCATGCTCGATCCCGTCACTCTGAAGACCGCGCACATCATCAGCTCGACTATCTTGTTCGGCACGGGGATCGGCACGGCCTTTCACGGCCTCGCCAGCAATCTGCGCGGCGATTTGCGGGCCATCGTCGTCGGCAACAGAAATGTCGTGCTCGCCGATTGGCTGTTCACAACCCCCGCCGTCATCGTGCAGCCCGTCACTGGAGTGCTGCTCGCATTGGATCAGGGCTGGCCGCTGGATACCCCCTGGCTCCTCGCGGCCGTCGCGCTCTATCTCTTCGTCGGCGCCTGCTGGCTGCCGGTCGTGTGGCTGCAAATCCGCATGGCGCGCATCGCCGCGCAATGCCTCGAGAAAGATGCGGCTCTGCCGGCCGTCTATCGCACCTATCTCCTCTGGTGGTTTACCCTCGGCTGGCCCGCTTTCGCCGCCATGATCCTGATCTTCTGGCTGATGGTCGCTAAGCCGCAGTTCTAGGATGAAAAATGATCGCCACGAGCAACAAGACGAACGCTGAACGTGCGGCGCCGACAGTGCGCCGCTGGAGCTCCGGCCTCATAGCGAGGTCCATTGCCCTGCTCGTGGCAACGGTCCCGGCTCACGCCGAAGCCCCCTCGGAACCGGCGTGCAAAGCGGATTGCGTCCAGGCCCTAGTCAATGGCCTGCATCTGTCGATCCCGCGCGTCTATTTTGCCTCTCCTCCGAAAGGAGACGGCACAAATCACGACATATTTCTTAGCGCTCTCCTACCCGACCTTGCTCCGGCGACACGCAAAAATCGACTCGCAGTGCCTTCCGCCGTCTGGGGTGAGGGATGGGGGCCGACGCTCAATATGCTAATCGAGGAGCCACGAGCAGCGACGTTTCACACGATCCTCAAAGCGCACCTGGGTCGAGATGTCCTCACAGGATCGTACCCAATCTGGGATGGCCTTGAGACGGCCTCGAGTGAAGATCCACACCAACAAAATGACGGCTTCTTTTTACGGGAAGATGATAAGCTGAATTTCATCATGACATGCACTATAAACGGAACTGTCAATTTCCCTGCTTGCGTAGAGTTTTTCTTCTACCGCAACGCATTGGTGCAGCTAACATTTGGACGCCATCGGATCTCGGACTGGCGTTCGATCCGCGACAGCGCAATTGCATTTATTGACCGTTTCACGATCCTTCCCTCCGATCGCGAAGGGCCGCGAGATGCGCGCTGATCGTACGACTCCTACAAGGCCGATTGCCGTCGCCGGCGCTGCGTTGACCGCCGTTCTTGCGTTCATGATCCCGGCTCACGCCGAGGCGCGCACTGAACTGGCCTGCAAGACCGATTGTGTCCAGGTCCTCGTCAATGGCCTGCATCTGTCCATTCCTCGACCATTTTTTGCCTACCCGCCGAAAGAGGACGGATCGGATCAGGGAATTTTCTTGAAGGCTCTGCTTCCAGATATCGTCCCCGCCACTCGAAACAATCAATTGGCTGTGCCGTCTGAAGTCTGGGGCCAGGGATGGGGACCAATGCTAAACCTGCTTATCGGCGGTTTGCGTGGCGCAACGATGGAAAGCACCTTTAAAGCGCGTTTGCGAGGAGCTACGATCGAAGGCCCACATGCTGAATGGGATGGCCTTGAGACGGTCACTAGCGAAGATCGAAATCAGAGACATGATGGGTTCGTTCTTCGTGAAGGCAACGAGCTTAAACTGATAATAGCCTGCGACATGGCAGGAACGGTAAATTTCCCTAGCTGTAGCGAATTCTTTTTTTATCAAAAGAGCCTCGTGAAACTCACGTTCGGGCGAAGTCACTTAGCCGAGTGGCGTCAAATACGCGATCATACAATCGCTTTAATAAATCACATGACTGTTCCGTGATGACGACATTCAATGAAAGGAGTATCACATGTCTCTTACCCAAAATCAGATCGATGAAATCACTGCCGCCCGTGATCAAGCGCTGGCGACGGGCGGAACGTCTGGAGCGACGATCTATTACAGCGCGATCGCACACTATTTCCCTTATGGCAATCTCGCCGCATCGGTGCAGAACCCAACTTCATGGGCTTCCATCGTTGCGAACACCTATGCGCAAAACAAGCTGGTTCATGACCTAGGCTTGACATATTCGGCAGCGAATCAAGAAGCTATTCGCCTCGATCTCATCAATCGCGATTATGCCGCTAGAACGCAAGCTGGCTGGAATGATATTACTCCGAGCGACATCGCCAACTACCACTCGTTGACGTTCTCTCTAACCTACTTCGGCAATCCCCATGCTCAGGAAGCCTGGACGCCATACAACATCATCGAGACCCTCGGCTCGAACTACGACTGGATGACGGCGACGCTCACCCACTATGCCGAAACCTATTTGGCAATGATCGGCCACCAGCTTTTCGGAAATCCGGCCGATGCGAATTACGGGAGCGCCTTCGATTGGGTCCAAGATATGCGCGTCGGCTATGTCATCGACTGGCGCAATTACACGTTCGTGAAGGGGGACGGCGTTTGGGCGACGGCCGCAACGCAATACATCGGCGATCACGCGGTCACGCCGATCACAAATCTCATCGTCCCGATTTCGAGCGCCGGCGCATCGGCTGACAACCCTTTCTACTCGGACGCAATCGAAGGCGTTCTGCTGGATGCGGTGATGACCAGCTCCGATCCAGGAGTCCTCGCGCCATTCGTCAGTGATCGAGGCGGCTCGATCGCTGTAGACATTGCTGCGGCCTCTGCGGCCGCGTCAAGCGATGCTGGGTGGCTGAGCACCATGCTCACCGGCGAAAAGCTCGCAGCAATCGGAACCTTCGACCAGGCGAATTGGAACCTGCTGCAAAATGACCCTGGATACGCCGAAGCCTTCTCCCTTATCGACGCCTTCGGGCCAGACCAATTCGTTTTTCAGACCACTGGCGCCTCCGTCGCCGCGGATCTCTCCGGCCGCTCCGCTGTACTCGGCGGCGCCAACAGTGGCGAGTTCTTCGCCGGCGACAACGGTTCCCTCATTCTGAGCGGCGGAGGCTCTGATCGAATCCATGATGGCGCGTCGCAAGACTTCCTTTTCGGCGGCGCCGGAGCCGATTACATCAGCACAGCCGTCGGCGGCGACATCATTGATGGAGGAACCGGCAACGACGTCATCGATGCAACGCAAGTTCCTCAAAATTGGAACAACGATGGCACTTTGGTCGATGGAGCAACCGTGCTGCTTCGACGCGGCAGCGGCCATGACTACGTGCAGGTCGCCACGCAGAGCGGCGGTCTTGGCGGCAGCGCGACCGTATCCGGTATCAACACGATTGAGTTCGATGGCGTGACCTCCGACGACGTCACGCTGTATTGGGACGCGGCGCTCACCAACACTTCCGGAGTCCCGGGCAGCTCCTATTATTCGGAGACGTGGAAAGGGAACGCTGCGCTCGTATTGAAAGATACTGGCGACTCGATCTTCATCGGCCCTGTGACAGGATCTGACATCGATATGAATGGTGTCGCCTATCATGGGATCGGCTCGGACACAGGGTTCATCCAACTCGCGTTTCAGGACCAAACTCTGGTAGACTGGAGCTTGCTGTTCACGATCAACCACAACATCACCTTGGGAGCCCTGCCTTCGGTCTTTTCCTCCGCGCCCAGCGATTATGTGGCCGGCTCTCTGATCTCCTAGGACATCCGCATGATCCGTCCGCTCCTCGCCGCGATCGCCATCGTGTCTGCGCCCGGCGTTTGCCGGGCGCAGACCGTATACACTCCGAACACGCCGGCCCAACTTCCGCCCATGCGTGTCGAAGTCCTCGACTCGACAAGCTTCCGCGACATCGAGACCGGGTCTGTCTATCGCCTCTACGGGGTTGATTCTTGCCGGGCCGGGCAGCTCGCCACTCTCGCCCGGCAGCATTGGCCTTGCGCCGCGGTCGCCACGGGCTGGCTCGTGAACGCCACGCTCGGAAAATGGGTATCCTGCAACATTCTACGCGAGCAGGACGCGGTTCGCTTGGCCCGCTGTTCATCCTCAGAGCATTCCGACCTCGCGGCAGACATGCTCAAAGAGGGACTCGCCGTCACATTGCCGCCGGATCGAAACGAGCTCGTTCGCGCTTATGGCGCGGCTCAGGAACAGGCAAAAAAGACTTACCGGGGTCTCTGGTCCAGCCAATTCACTATGCCCTGGGAAGTGCCCACTCCAACCGCGGCGCAAGTCTCAAACGAATAGATCCGGTTATCCGCTTGCCTTGGTGCGCCCCGGCCGGCTATTTGTGATTCACTAAAATTTAGGGTGCATCCCCATGAAGCTTTTCCGCCGCTTTGCGTTTCTCTCTGTCGCCGCGCCGATCGCCGCTTGCAATTCAACGGTACCGGAGCCTGTCGCCCTCCTCGCCCCAAGCCGAGAGCCACTGCTGGCACCGGCGAGAGTCGTTCCTGGCCGCCTCGAATATGCTCAGGAGCCGGACACATTCGCCCCAGTGCTCGCTCGCCAGGCCCCTTACCCGACGCAGGACCAGGCCAACAACGCCTTTCGCCGCGACTATCTCGTAACGCTCGACCCTGCTCGCTCGAGCCCGGACGATCGAAAGGCTGTTCGTGTCCAGGTCTTCGCCTGCGCGCCTGGCACGCTCAACGACACGACCGGCCGGATCGAGCCCCCGCAGGGCGAGGCCATTCACTGTGCCACTGATTTCTACAACGCCTCAGACCTGCGCCTGTCTCGCGAGACCGTGAATTACTACTACTACGCAGGCGCGTGGCACATGCGCCCTACCGATCCGCCGCACGCCGCGGCGCCGTGGATCAACCCTGAAGCGTCGCCCACCGACAACTTTGCTTGGCTACCCTTTGGCCGCCGCACCACGCCCTATAAAAATTGACCACTCGCAATGGCGGTTCCTCTTTCAGAGGAGCTCCACGCGACATGCCGATGCGTTACACCGGATCAATTCACCACTCGCCTCGGCCGTCACGCTGAACACCACGAATTCCTCGTCGAGACACATCGCGCCGACATCGTCTCTCTGGGCGTCGACCACGACGCCCTCGAGCCATTGCGACCCATCCTCGGCCTCCACATGCACCAAAATGTCGGCGGTCCGATCGCCTGACGGGACATGCCGGCATCGTCGACGGTCGTTTTCGGGCAAGCGAGCGAAGGCTAGCGCGAGCTCGCCAGCCAGATCATCTTGCTCCACAAACTCACCGCTCTTTGTCATCGAAGTCTCCGTTTCACTCGTCAGAGCAATCTTTCATCTCGCAAGAGCCCCGTCGGCATCACCGGGCTTCGCCCCCTTCGAAACCCGAAGCTCTCCTTATCCACGATTTCCGACATGCGTTCGCAGGCCCTTACGAGCGCCAAAAGCGGATCGCCATCCGCGACATTCAACCAGAATTCAGCGATCTTTATCGCTTCCGGCTTTCCTTCGAATCCTGTCGGCACGGCGATCTTGCACCCGTGCGACCTTTCCTCCGACGATGGCAGATCGTCTGGCGCCCAGGTGACTTCGCCGGGAGCCTCCTCCCCCAGCTCGGCAAATCCTTCCCCGGCGCCAAAATGCGCTTCCTCCCGCTCCGTCATCGCGTCACCGATCCGGTTGCTGTCCTGCGCCCTGCCAACCGACGACAGATGCGCTCAGATAAGATTCGAGCCGCCGCTTGCGCCGGCCGCGCCGCCAATCGATCCAATGCGATCGCCGCCGCCGTCGTCGCGCCGATCGCCGCGAGCATCATCACCTCGCCTGAAGCCGATCGCTCCAACGCGGCGCGCGTCATCGCGAAAATCGGGAGATGCACGAGATAGATCGAGAACGAGAGCCGCCCAATCGAAGCCAGCGCCGCCCAGCCCCGCCTCTCCTCCCTTACGCTGCCTGCGACCACGAATCCGAAGATCGCTGCAACGAGGACCAGGCCAGCGCCGGAAGCGCCGCCGCCGAACACCCGCGCCAGCGTCGCCGCGATCATCAACCAGAATGTCGCAAGGCCCACTCCGATCGGCGGCGCGCGCTCGCACCACGACCCCGCCGATCGCTGCTCTTGCGCGAGGAGCGCGCCGATCATCAGACCATCGGCCCTGAACGCCCATAGGAAGCCGCCCCACGGCCTTGGTGTTAGTGCGCCGGCCAGCAAAATGGCGGCAGCGACGGCGCGCGTCTGGTTCAGCGACAAGGCCCCAACCAAGGGCGCCACCGCGTAAAACTGCATTTCGATCGCGAGGGACCAGAAATGCGACGTCGCCAGCGCATCGCCGCAGTCCCCTGCCCCTTCGAAGCAGGGCGCCCAATGAAAATTTCCGTAGAATCCTGCCGCCGCCTCCAGATCCGCGATCGAGGCGCCGGACGCCCACAGCGCGATCGCCGCGATCGTCGCCCACGCAGGCAGGGCGATCCGCAGCGCGCGCCGCGCCCAAAAAGCCATGGCGCCCCGCCAAAATTCTGTGCCGGCGGCCTCTCTCAACGCATGGACGTTTTGGACGATCACAAATCCCGAGATCACGAAAAACAGATCGACGCCCACGCCGAACACCGGGAGGTTAAACGCGCTCGCCGTTGCCGCGTCTCGCCCGAAGACAAGCCCGAGATGCGACAGTAACACCGACGTGATCGCCAGCCCGCGCAGCTCGTCCAATGCATCGAGCCTGCCCATCGAATGCCCTATCCGAAATTAGATCGGGCTATATTATGATGAAATCCCGCCGTTAGGCCAGCGCTGGTCGCGCGCCCTCGGGAACTGTCGCTTAACGATTAAGGGAGCAGGAACCGAACGTCGACGGCGGAAGCAGCAGCGCCGGGCCAGCGGCGCAACCGGAGGAGATAGGCTCCCCCGGCTGTGGCGGAAGCCCCGCCTCGACACGGAGGTGATCGCTGTGTGGTTCATACCACTGAGCTTCACCCTTAGAATCGAAAGGACCCGGAACCACTGGCGAGTGCTGATCCGGGTCCAGCTGATCTTCTAAGGCCAGGGGCGTCGGGCGAAAGCCCGGCGTCCCACTCCGTGAAATATAGCGCAGAATGCCACAGCCCGCAATTTCGCCCCAGGGCTTCCTGCCCAGTCTTCACTTGTCACCAGAGGCGCGCCTCTTTTTTCGGCAGTGGCGGTCTTCTCTTGCGCGGGATTCCATAGCCGCACAACCGCCGGCGGCAGCGTCACTCCCAAGATCTCCAGGACGACTGCGTCCGGATATTTCGACTCGATGTTCATCCGCGCGTACCCGGCGCTCGCGGAGGCCACGCCTTTCTCCCAGGCCGAATCTGGCGCTGAGCGCTTTGTTTTCGAGGGGTCTCCGAGCTAAGCCGAACTCTGGTCGCGCCGCCTCTATCAAAGATCGCGATATCATATATTATATTGAAATCCATTTCTCATCTTCTACGGACTGTTCCTCGATGCCCCGCCTTTCCATCGCCCTCCTCGCCGTCCTCCTCCCCTCTTTCACTAGCGCGCAGGGCCTCACCCCGCATCCTGAGACGTGGCGACCAGTCGTCTATCGCGACCTGCAGATCCCCGGCCCGGAGGATCGACCCTTCGTCGATCTGTGGGCCGACATGATTTCGAAAAACAACCGCGCCTACCAATCCGCAGGCGACACACGCTACGCCGTCGGCAATGCGCCGGTTCGCGAGTCCCACGTCGTCATCCGCGGGGGCGATAAAGTGGCTTTGCTCAGCGTGCTGGACACCGCGCTGTCCTGCACTGTCGTCGCCGCCGACGCAATTAGCAACATAACAGTCAAGCTATGCCCCATGCGTCTCGCGTTCTGGAAAGGCAGCTCGTCGATTATCCGACAGGGGAAGGGCTGCTATCTCGAGCCTGGCCCAAAGCCGGCGAATTTCTCGCCGGACCCCTCTTTCGCCGTCTCTTACGCGTCCTATGATGTCGACGCCAAAGCCATTATGCTCGGCGTTATTCTGGCGCATAAGGCGGTCGAAAAATGTTCGCAGACCGTCTCGCTCTATAAGAAATGAGGCGCGACGATGCTCAAAAAAATTTATATCTCACTAGTTAAATGGTCCGCGATGATAATCGCCGGCAATATTATATTTTTGATTTACTCGGGCTTCACAGGCGCTGCCATTTCCGGCCGACTTGGCCTTCTCTGCGCCGTCCTGTTCGTCGTCTCGTTGATCGTGTTCTCTTCTGCTTATCTTTTCGAGCCTCTCTTACATAGTCCCGCTAACCACACAGGTAACGTCTCCCCGCTCTTTCCTGCTGGCATTGACGACGAATTCGAACAACAGCGCCTGACCGCGATCGCCCACCGACAGGCAGCGATTGACGCGGACACTCGCCACGCCGCCGTCGTTGCCGAACAACAGCGCCGGCTCGAGACGGCTTGGTGGGTCAACCGAAATCGGCTTTAGAGATCACGAGCGCGCGCGGCGCGAGCCTGCGCGCCGCGCCGCCCGACACGTCAAACCTCCTCCGCAGCTTCGGCTCGAGCCGCGCGCGCTACGAGCAGCCTCTCGACCTCCTCCCAATAGTTGTAGATGCTCCGGCTCCTCTGACGCCTGCCGGCGGCCTTTCCAAGACGCGCCTGCTTCAGCGCGTCTGCCCCGTGCTCTTCGAGCAACGCATCAGCAGCGCGCTCGACCGTGACATTCCGCCAAACGAACCCGTTCGGAAGCTTGCTTTTCTTTTCGCCATGCATGTGTCAGTGGCTCCACCGCTTCGCCTCTTCGAGCAACAGCACCATTTCTCGGCGAGCCGTCTCGTCGACAGCGCTGCGCGTCACCCGCGCATAGACGCAAGCCCAAAAGATCAATTCGCTCGGCTTTTGCTCGAAGACCGCAGATGCGCACAAATGACCGATCAGCACCGTGAGATAGTCTGGCTCCGACCCGAAATGCGTCTCCAGAAACTCGGCGGTTTCCGCCGCGCTGTGCTTGATCCAGTCCTTCGTTCTCAAAAAATCTCGCGTGTCAATCATGATGACAGCCTCCAATTGTTGAGGCTGTCCGCCTGGCCGGGCGGATGTTGATAACGCCGAGATCCAGCGCGCGCGGCTTTTCAGCGCACGTCTTTCGACGCGAGCTTTGGACATGGCCAAGCGCCACCCGCCCGATAGGGGCACCTTCGATCTCGAGGTTATCAAGCCTCGTCCCCCCGTTCGGGAGATCAGGAATCTTTACACGATCACTTGCTTTCGCAAAGCCGAAAATCGCCCTTTGCATCGTCAGCTCCTCGTTTCTCGTAAGGTGATGGCACGCCATCACCTTCGAGCTCGTGCGGAACAGCGGTGGGGGTGGTGCAAGGCCCGACGCAGCGACGCCCGCCACGCGGGCGTCGGAAACCTCACCATGCGCAACGCGGTTGCACCGAGCCGCTTGCGGCGACGTGCGACCGACTTGCTGCATGGCGAGGTCAAGGCGGGCCTTGCGGCGCCAGGGGAGGCAGAGCCTCCCCGAGAGCCACGCCCATAAAAAAAGCGCCCGTCTTCACGGGCGCCGCATAGCTGAAATCGAAAATGAAATTTACGCCTTTCGAACTGTGCGGCCTTTCCTGCCCGCCGGCGATCTCGTCGCACCGACTGCCTCTCGCCGATTACCAGCGACCGCCCTGCTCTTCGCCGGCGGACTCGCAGCGGGCTTCTGCTCTTCCTCGCTCGGGGCCGCCGCTTCCACAAACGCCTTTTTCCCGCTCGTCGAGTCAGCTTCGTTCACGCTGAACTCGTCCAAAGAAAAGCGCTGTCGAGACTGTCGACGCTCCTGTACCCGATGCTGGATTTTCTCGACGTCTATGTTCTCGCCCGCCAGCCACGCTTTCACGACCTTCTGGTCAATTCCCAGCATCTCCCACGCCGTCAGACCGAGCGCCTGAGCCGTTCGCTCCACCGTCCAGAAGGTCGGATTTCCAACGCCTTTCAGCAAGTTATAATACGACCCGAGCGACATCCCTATCCTCCGCAGAAACGTCGTCAGATCGGGATATTCCTTCGATTTCCTTTCCAGCATCAACGCGAACACCGCTCCTATCACAGTGTCTCGGTCTTCCCCTTCCGATTGCGTCGGCGTGTTCATCTTGGCGCCCCTCTTTGAAGTCTTTTTTTTTCGCTGCGATGCCCCCGCGTCATGCGTTTTGCCCTTCCTTTTCCCCGACAAATCGCGCCGCATCTCCAGTTCCTAGATATAGAGCAGCTATTTTGGTGGCAATTCGTAAAATCAATTAAAAATTAAAATCGACTCGGCAGGTCCACTTTCGATTGTCGCTCCGGCTCCACATGCTTTCGAAATGACGATCGAACGCCGCAACCACCGTCTTGTCCGTTATCAGCAAAAGACTGTTATCTTGTGCTTTCAGCCCCGACACGCTCGCGTTCGCGCTTCCCGTTCGCCATACCGCCCCGTCTGCGCTCCAATCCTTGTCATGCATCAAATCTTGCAATGCGGATTTTAGCAGGACTGTGACATTCGCCGTCTCAGCCAGGCGGCATAGAGGATGATCCGGCCGAAGCTTGAGCAGCCTGAGTTCCCGCGGATCGAGATACAGCCTCACCGTCTTGCCGCGCTCAGCAGCGCGAGCCAGCGCCCCTATGACCCGGTAGTCGCTCAAAACATACAGAGCGGCGTTCACATGGCCCCCGCCTGGCAAAGCGTCGAGACTGCGCACGTCCAACGCTTCGAGATCTTCCTCTGGCGAAAAATGCGCCACTGCGCTCGATTCAGCGAACCCCGCTCGCGTCCCGGACAGAAGACAGATCGCCGCCAATCCTGCCGCCGCCATCCGTCGCAAATCGCTCGTCGAACCCGTCATTCAAAAACCTCGCAGGTCATTTCATGGGCGTCTCGTTCCGACCGCGCTCTACTCGCGGCGCAAGCGCCGCTCCCGAAGCCGCCAAAGGCGTCTTCGCCTGTCGGTGACGATCGCTGACGCTTTCGACCCGCGGGAACTATACTACATTTTAAAATAAAGCCCAGATTTCCGATTCTTCCAAGCCTTTTCCATCCCCCGCGCGCGGCGCGAATTTGAGGGGAGAGAGGGCGTTCCCCCTCCTCCCCTCGCAATCAGAAAATCGGGTCTCCCCGAGCTTCCGCGCGGCGCAAATGCCGCTTGTGCAGCCCGGGCGATCCCCCTCCCGATTTTCTGATTGCCACCCCTCTCTCCCCCGTCTCGCCGACCGGCAAGGGCGATGGCGAGGCCATCGCCCGCCAGGCGATTAAAAGGGGAAAATCACAATGGACGACGCTAAAATCATCGATATCGGACTCAAAGCTCTGCGACTGCATATCGCACGCCTCGAGGACGAGGGAACCCAACACGTCAACCTCGCGGCAGCCATCGAGCTGCAAGATCAATTCGCTATCAGCGGCATGAATGCCGAAGACTTTCAGTTGTTCGCCCTCGCGGACTTGCTCGCGAAAATCGCCACTTGGCCGCAGTCGCGCCTCGCCGGCCTCGCACGCGCGAGCCTCACAGAAGCCGCCGAGCGCTGCCGCAAGCAGGCGCTCGCGCTCATCGACGCATGACGCCAAACGCGGCGGCCTCGCGCCGCCGCTCGCCCCCGCCAATCCCGAATTTTGCGAGACATCGCCATGCTCACCGCCTATCTGATCGATCCGACCGCCGCGACAATCTGCAAGGTGCGGCTCAACCCCTCCAATGTCGGCGCCGCCCTGCGCCACCATATCGGCTGCAAATTGCTCGATCGCGTCTGGATCGACGATCGGCACTTCGTCCACCTCGACGAAGAGGCCTTACTCGCTCCAGTGACAGGCCTGTGGTACGTCCCGCACAGCTCTCCTCAGCCCTACGCCGGCCGCGCCGTGATCCTTGCCGAAGCCCGCAACGGCGCCGTTGAGGAACCGCTCCGCCCCATCGAACATTTCGCGTCGGCGATCCGTGTCGCCCGCCCCGTCGCCGTATCTCAGTTCACCGACATCGAGCCCGCGCCCGCCGACGCTATGGGCGTCAACGTCATCATCGGCGCCCGCCTCGCCGGCTTCAAGCTCGAGCTCGAAGACCTGCCGCTTTCCGTCCTGCAAAGCTGACGATCTGCGGCGTTCTCGAACCTATCAGTATAATGTATAGTGCTGCCCGCAGTTCGGTTCCGGCGCGTCCTCCCCCCGCGTCCTCGGCCGGAGCCTGCGCCCGCGCGCCGTCTCCTGCGGGGCGCGGGCGCATTGCTGGTATATTCATTTTAGGATATAAGGATATTCCGAAAAGGATATACCGCCATGCCGCTCTACATCAAAGACGACGCCGTCGATAAGCTCGCCGCCCAGGTGCAGGAAGCCACCGGCGCGCCGAGCAAGACCGAAGCCGTTCGCCGGGCGCTCGAAAACGAGCTCGCCCGAAGCCGCAAGAGCAAGCCGCTCGGCGAGCGGCTCGCTCGCGCCAAGCTGATCGCCGCCGACATCGGCGAGCCTGACCCCGCCTTCGACATGAAGGCCTTCACCAACGAAATGTGGGGCGTGTGATGTTCCTCGACGCTTCCGCGATCGTCGCCATCCTCAACGAAGAGCCAGAGGCCGAGTCTTTTGAGAATGCGATCGAGCAGCATTCGAGAAAAGTGCTCGTGTCGCCCATCGCCCGCTTCGAGGCCATCGTCTCGCTCGCCGCCTCGCGCGCGAAACGGCGCAAAGTGAAAACCAGCGCCGAAGCCATCGCCCTCGCGATCCAGAGCGTCGACGCGCTGCTCGAAGAAGTCGAGGCCAACGAAGTCGGCATCCTCGCCGGCATCGGCCAAAAGGCCGTCGACGCCGCCGCCAATTACGGCCGCGTCGTCGCGCATCCGGCCGACCTCAATCTCGGCGATTGCTTCGCCTATGCCGTCGCCAAGGCCTACCGGGAGCCGATTCTCTTCAAGGGGAATGATTTCGACAAGACAGACTTGAAGCAGGTGAAGACATGACAGCAAAAGACATTGCGCTGCGCCTTCGTGGCCATTCGACCGGCGCCGGTTATCTATGCCGCTGCCCAGTGCCTCAGCATGGAAAGGGACGCGGCGACCTTCGGCCCTCGCTCGCGCTCTCCGATGGAGATCGAGGCCTCGTCTATCATTGCTTCGCAGGATGCGCCCCCGCAGACGTGCGCGCTCAGATCGATAAGCTCGATCTTTCCGCGCCTCCGCCTCCCGCGGAGAGAGCCGCCCCCGCAACGAGCAAGAACAGGACGACCTCGGAAGGCGCCCGCGCCATCTGGCGCGCCGCAAGGCCCGTCGCCGGCACCATCGCGGAAACCTATCTGCAGGCCAGAGGCTTTCGCGCCGCGCCCCCGCCCACGATCCGCTTTCTGCCCGGCTACCCATATTCCCGGTGCGAACGCTTCCCCTGCCTGGTCGCCGCCGCTCAGGCGCCTTCGCGCGAAATCGTCGCCGTCCAGCTCACCTTTCTCCATCCCGGCGGCCGACGCAAAGCCGACGTGGACGAACCCCGCCGTACCATTGGCCCGCTCGGCGTCGGCGCGCTCCGGCTCGCCCCTCTCGCCAATCATCTCGGCGTCGCCGAAGGCTTCGAAACCGCCTGGGCCGCCATGTTGATGCGCGCGGTTCCCACCTGGGCGACCCTCGGAACGGAACGCCTGCTGAAGATCGCCATTCCTGCGAGCGTCAAGCGCGTCACCGTCTTCGCCGACCCCGACGCCCCCGGCATCGCCTGCGCCAACCGCTTCGCCGCCGCGCATCCGCGCCTCCTCGTCGACATCGCGACGCCCGAGACCGGAGCCGAGGATTTCGCCGCCGAATATGAGGATCGTCAGCTCGCCCACGCCTCCTGATCCTCCACTAAAATTTCTGCGCGTGCGTTGAATCGCCTCCCGTGCTATTTCTCGGCCGTTTTTGCCGCCGAGCGCTCGGAGGACGATCATGTTTCGACGCGACTGCCATCATCCCTTCGATTTCGATTTTGCAGCCTGCCATCGCCCCGTGCGCCGTCAAGGCGACCCTGTGGGCGCGCTCCGCGCGGCCTTGACCGCGCGCCAAGCCGATGGCCGACGCCGCCGAAATTCTGGAAGGAGTTTCGCTATGTGCATCGCCTCGACATGTCTGATCCTCGCCACTTTTGGCTCATCCAACGTCGTCGCCGAAGAGGCACAAAAGCATCGTCTTCTTGCACAGGATTTGAACCTCGTCGCTCGACCCGAGAGCGATATCCAGTTGCAAATCTGGCAGGACAAACTGCCGGACTTAGTCAAGCAGCGTGAAGCACTTCGCCGAATCACGCCGAACTTGAAGCTTCCAATGTCTACGGAGGTTTTTACGACGTCTTTCAAGGACGGCGATCGAACGCTCGTGGTCTCCGCGCTCAATTTTCGATGCGCCACTGCGCAGGCCATTCCCCACGAAATAGACTGTCCTGCACGAGTCGCGGAAGTTCGGGCAGGCTCACTGCGTATCCTCAAACAGCTACCGGAATTTCCGGTTATCGCCGTGCGTGGCACGTACGGTTTCGACGCCAGCTCAAACCAGAATCAAAAATACAAAACAGTCGTCACTTTCGATCGGGAATCGCATCGTCTGATCCCGGATGTCGTGTACGACGGAGAAGTCGGGCAGCGCGACCCAATTAATCTGCAATAGCCGGGACGCGACAATGAAAACATTCTCTCACAGCGCTTCGGCTTTGATGATGGCGTGTCTCCTGTCTTCCGGTTCAGCGTTTGCTTGTGCCACTTACAATGCGGCGCAGATCTCGGAAGCTATACAAAATTCATCGTATGCTGACGACGCATTGAAAAGTAGCTCATGCACATGGGGCGGCGCCGCCGTCGCAGAGTCCGGGGGGAACACCTGCGCCTCGAACGGAAACAATTTCGGAGTCTTGCAGCTTACGAGTGGCAATCTTCCCGCAGGAATGTCGTCGAGCCAGTATCTCAATTTGTCTCTTCAACAACAGGTCGATATCTGGCTTCAGCAAGCCGGGCCTTCATCGCAAGGCAACGCCTTCAACACACTCAACTCCCAAGTCGGGCAGTCCATCAACGGCTATACGGTCACGCAAGGAACCGTCGCAGCTTGCGCGCAATTTGGTTCTCTTATTTGTTCAAAAGACTTGGCTTCCCTTCAGGCGTCTGGGCAGTGCCCGAGCCTAGGAAATGGCGGTGTTCGAGCAACACGCGCAACGCTTGCGAACCGAACTGCAAACCTCGATGGAAACGGGCAGAGCATTTGTTCATGGGGTAACGCCATTCAAAACAAGATCAATGCTTCTGGATGTTCTAATCAGAAATCTGGCCAGAACGATTGCCCCCAATCGCCTACACAAGACACCGGCACACCTACGATCGCGTCCAGCGATCCATTGCCGAGCGCCGCTTCGCAGCCAACAGCCGCGAGCTCGGACATCAACGTCTCACCAACGCAAATCTGAATTGCTACCCCAGTGGCCGCACAGTCTGGCGCGTGCCGATCAAGGAAGGAAAAGCGACTTACGAACCTGGCTACAAGATCCCGGCTGGAAATTCAGATAAGTCCGCCGCGAGCGGCCTCATAGGAGCAGTCTTTTCACGATGAAGAAGTCGAACACTGTTACGCGCGATACGCTGGCCGCCGCCGCATACCACGCGGTCCCTAAAATCACTCGCGACGACGCCAAGAAAATCGTCGATGAAATGTTCGCGGAAATCGTTAGCGCGATCGGCATTAAAGAGCACGTCAAACTCAGCGGCTTCGGCTGTTTCCTCCTGCGTTCGAAATCCGAGCGTCCAGGCAGAAATCCGCGGACCGGCAGGCCGGCGATCATCTCAGCCAGAACCGTCGTTTCGTTTCGCCCGTCGTGGCGATTCTTGGAGACGCTCAACCGCAAAGATGCGCTCGTCTCCGATCGCGCAAAGCGCGCTCGCGACGACGATGATGTCGACCCTCCTCTCGAGCAGTCGCTCGACACCGCAGCCGTCAAGGCGCTCGTCGCGGCCGCGCGCGCGAGATCGCGGCCCGAGTTCTATGCGGCAAAGCAAGCGGCCATGGCTGCTTCGCCGAGCGCCGGCGATATCCCCGCCGTCCGTGAGATGCTCGGAGATCTTCAGTCGACGCCTTGGCCGCCGGCCGGCCCCGATTCAGACCACGACATAGAGGCTAATCCTCCTTGGATCGAATTAATGAACGCCTGCTTGTTCTCGGAAATCCTTCTCGTCGATCTCGGTATTCTCGAGGAGGCGGGAGACGAGCCGTCTCCGCCCGACACAACGTCGGTGGCTGCCGCTCCAACGCGTGACGTTTCCGATGATGGCGACGATGTAGTCGCCCACGACGATGCTGGTCGAGCGATCACAAACGCCGATCTCGTGCTCGAAAGCTATCGACGGCCGCCCGAGGACGCCGTGGCGAATTTGCTGCCGCCACCGGATTTCAAAGGAAACGAAGATGATTGGGAGAGGTGGGGTCTCATCGAACAAATTCGTGCGCGGCGTCGATCCACGAAACGACACAGCGACCTGCTCGATCGCTCCGTTTAAAGGCCTTACACATGCTCTCGACCAAGCAAGCCACGATATTGATCCTCTTCTACTGGGTCTCGGTCGTGGGCGCTTTCATTATCGGTCGCCAATTGCCGGTGTTATTCGGCGTGCAACTTTGACCCCCATACGAGGGGGATCAGCGTCGAAAATTGACCCCCTCAGGTGAAGGCCGGACAGTCCGCCCGCAATGGTTGAAACGGCGGGCGGTGGGGGATGTTGATTGTGGAGACGATCGGACGAATCCGTCGCGAGCATTTCGTCAAGGGCAAGACGATCAAGGAGATCGTTCGCGATCTGGGCATTTCACGGAACACGGTCCGCAAGGCGCTGCGGTCGGAGGCAACCTCCTTCGCCTACGAGCGCGACAATCAGCCGTTTCCCAAGCTCGGACCTTGGTCGGACAAGCTCGATGAGTTTCTGGCGGAGAACGAGAAGAAGGCGCAGCGCGAGCGGCTGACCCTAATCCGCATTTTCGAGGATCTGAGCGGGCTGGGCTACGCGGGCGGCTATGACGCCGTGCGTCGCTACGCGCGCAAATGGCGCAGCGAGCAAGGCTCGCTGACAGCCGCCGCCTATGTGCCACTGAGCTTCGAGCCGGGCGAAGCCTACCAGTTCGACTGGAGCCACGAGATCGTTTTGCTCGACGGCGTGACGACGACCGTGAAAGTCGCGCACATGCGTCTGTGTCACAGCCGCATGCTTTTCGTTCGCGCCTATCCGCGTGAGACGCAGGAGATGGTTTTCGACGCACATGATCGCGCCTTTTCCTTCTTCAGGGGCGCCTGCACGCGCGGCATCTACGACAATATGAAGACGGCGGTGGAGACGATCTTCGTCGGCAAGGAGCGCAAGTTCAATCGTCGCTTCGCGCAAATGTGCAGCCACCATCTCGTCGAGCCGGTCGCCTGCACGCCGGCCTCAGGCTGGGAGAAAGGCCAGGTCGAAAATCAAGTCGGCCTGGCGCGGGAGCGGTTCTTCACGCCGCGCCTGCGGTTCAAGACCTATGAGGATATGAACGCCTGGCTTCTCGATAAATGCGTCACCTACGCCAAGGCGCATCCGCATCCAGAAATCGCGGACAAGACGGTCTGGGAGGCGTTCGAGGAAGAGCGCCCGAAGCTGGTCCCGCTGCGCGGGCGGTTCGACGGATTCCACGAGCTGACGGCGTCGGTGTCGAAGACCTGCCTCGTGCGCTTCGACAATAATAAATACTCGGTCAATGCGAGCGCTGTCGGCGCCCCGGTCGAGATTCACGCCTACGCCGACCGCGTCGTCTTTCGCCAAAACGGGCGGGTGGTCGCCGAACATGCTCGCGCCTTCGGACGCGGCGCGACAATCTTCGATCCTTGGCATTATGTGCCGGTTCTCGCGCGCAAGCCCGGCGCGCTGCGGAACGGCGCGCCCTTCAAGGACTGGGTGTTGCCGGGAGCGATCGAACGCGTGCGGCGCAAGCTCGCCGGCAGCGACGATGGCGACCGCCAGATGGTCAAGATTCTGGCCGCCGTCCTCGATGATGGATTGACCGCCGTGGAGGCCGCCTGCGCCGAGGCGCTCAGTCAAGGCGTCCATTCCGCCGACGTCATTCTCAACATTCTCGCCCGCCGGCGCGAGCCGCCGCCACCGCCGACGATCCCGACGCCCGAGTCGTTGACGCTGCTGCACATGCCGCTCGCCGACTGCGCCCGCTATGATCAATTGAGGAGAACAGCCTGATGGAACGCACCAAGCTCTTCGATCTCATGGGAGAGCTCAAGCTCTTCGGCATGAGGAACGCCTATGACGAGGTGATGTCGAGCGGCATAAAGAGGCAGCATGAGCCGCCGCGCATCGTCGGCGATCTTCTCGAGGCGGAAATCGCCGAAAAGCATGCGCGCTCCATCAAATATCAGATGACGATCGCCAAACTGCCGCTGGCGAAGGACTTCGACGGCTTTCAGTTCGACGGCACGCCGATCAATGAAGGGCTGGTGCGCGATCTCGCCGGCGGCGGCTTCCTCGACCAACAACGTAATTGCGTTCTCGTCGGCGGAACCGGTACGGGGAAGACTCATCTTTCGATAGCGATCGCCAGAAATTGCATTCGCGCAGGAAAACGCGGCCGATTCTTCAATACCGTCGAGCTCGTCACTAGGCTCGAGACTGAAGCGCGGGGAGGCCGTCAGGGACGCTTTGCGGAATATCTCACGAGAATGGACTTCATCATTCTCGACGAGCTCGGCTATCTGCCCTTTGCGCAATCGGGCGGACAATTGCTCTTCCATCTGATCAGCCGGCTCTACGAGCGAACGTCGATCATCGTCACCACCAATCTCGCCTTTGGCGAATGGCCCAGCGTGTTCGGCGATGCGAAAATGACCAGCGCGCTGCTCGATCGCCTCACTCACCATTGCGACATCGTCGAAACCGGCAATGAAAGCTGGCGCTTCAAGAACCGCGCCTGACGCCCCCGATCACATCGCGAACCGAAACGCACTCGCCCCGGCTGCGCAACCCCGCCAGCTCCGCCGGGGCGAGCGCTCGCGTTCCGCCCTATGAAAAATGGGGGTCAATTTTGAACGCCGATCGGGGGTCAATTTTGGATGCCGATTGACATGCCGGACTTCCTTTCCGAGCTTCGAAGCATACAAGCCGACTTCGAGAAGAGGCGCGTCGACGTCGTGGACTTGAAAAAGCAAATTGACGAACTGAATCGCCGGTGCTTCCAGGACAGCTATTAGAGAGACGAGCCAGCCAATATGCCGATCTCACTTTGGCCGACTCGCCGTCGCCGCGTCTCGAAGCAAAATCTCCGACCGGTACGGCATCCGCCGGCCGTCGTTGCGCCACCACAATCGCACTTCCATGGCGTGTTCATCGTCAGGCTTCATCAAGAGCTCGAAGACTGGCGTGCGACCCGCCTCGATGCCATCGACGAATGCTGGTCTCCTCTCGCTTTGGCTATGATTGAAATCGAAATCCACGTGCTCTTGCGAGCCGTTCGTGAGAACGCCGACAAATTGGAGTTGTTCGGGAGAATGCCGAAAGGTTGATTTGTTAGCGCGTATTGATCCGGTTAAGATCGGCACCCACCATTTGTATAGCGGTCGATGCGACGCGCCAACGCCGCTGATTGGCCGGTTCTGACCCGTTGCGGTCATTCAGATCCGAGACAAATTTCGTGCTTGCAAAACCTCTACCTTTGCAAGACCCAGAACGCTCATTATGGAACGCTGATTGTATGCTATGAACGTGTCACATCTATAACTTCAAAGTGTAGTTCCCGGCCTCGTCAAAATAGGGGGACATCGCCAGTCCTGCCGCATTGGCGAGGTGATCGAGGGTTCCCCGAAGCCCTCGTGCGGCTGTCGCGTCGTCGGCCGGAACTTGCTCAAAAATGGATTCGACCAAATGATAGGGCTGGTTCTTTAAAGTGCTTGACGGCATGTCGACAGACAGCGCGCCCTGAGGCAGGAAGTCTTGCAGCAAACGAAGGCCGCCTACACCCGTAAGGCTCGCCAAAATCGCTATAGGAGGCTCTGCGCCGAGCCGATGCAGCGCCTGCATGTAGAGCCGGGCATAGCGAATTATCGTAGCTTCTAGATGCGGCAAGATTAGCCCGTCGGAACCCCGCGCGATTGACGAACCTACCGCCTCGACAGCCCCCGTACGGAACACCTGCGTATAAGCGCGCTGGGGCTTAGGCGGGCCATCCATATTCGATGTGACGGTGAGGCCGTCAAACGTGATTTGATGACGGCGAGCATGCGTGTCGAGTAACGTTGGAAACTGATTTGGGTTACCGGCCGCTTGCTGGATCGGAAAAGTGCTACCGATACTGACGGCACTAAAGGGCACGATATGCAGAGCAAGCACACCACCATCGAGCAAGGTAACGGGTGTATCGCCGCCTTCGATCCGTGCTGACCGCTCGATGCGGAAGTTTCGGATTTTGTCGGCGACTGTGGCGGAGAGGGAAAAGACCGCGCGAAGCTCATCGACATCGATCATATATTTGCCGTTGCTGTCGCGCGCGTAGAAACGAAAGACGTTTTGATAAGTGACCTGGTGGGGCGGATTCCAGCTCTTGGCGATACGCATGACGATAGCTGCGCCCCCGCCTGCCAGCCGCACGGCGGCGGTTGACACTCCCGAGATCGCCGGTCGGATGCCAGACCTCAACAACTGCTCAAGGCGCAATATTTCCTTGTCGGGATCAGGGTTGCTTATGCCTACGATTTGCGAGGGCAATCCGTTCGTCTCGTCCATCCCAAAAACCAAGTAGCCGCCCTGGCTGTTTGCAAACGAACTAGCGTCGTATAGAAATTCTTTTTTGTCGGCGTCAGTCGATCCGACGGAATCTCGTTTGTAGTCGAGCGATTTTCCTTCCGGCTCGACGCCGATCAGGTCAACTAGATCGGTCTCGGTTAATTGAGTGGGCTGTCTATCTGCAAAAAGCATGGCGATTACCATTCCATGAGCACGTTGTAACTGCTCCGGCGGATTGCCGGTCAAACCGCGCCGGATGCGACGCGTCCTTTCGACCAAGCTCTACGTCGCTTCAAATAGTCTTCGTGCTTCGCTGCGCGGTCGCTCTCATATTCATCGATGATTCGGGCGATGTAATCCGGCGTTACCTCGTATACCGACCACCCTGGCTGTCCCGGAACCGGCTCCTCCTCGTTTCTCTCTGAGAAACCGGGAGCCGCCCCCAATTTTATCGCCCGCTTGTCTTTAGTGTGAGCGTGCGCCGTTATGTCGGCCAATTGCAGCAGCGGGCTGCATTCCTTTTTTTCAAGAGCGTAAGAGCGGAGTAGGTCAATTCCGCCCGTATCAAGCCTCCACCTTCTGTCCTCAAATAACCGGGCGGTGTCTTTTGCGTTCTTGTGCCCGTCTTCAACCACAACGGAGAGCTTGCTTTGCGGGCCATAGCCCATCACGGTTCGCATGAGCCCGTCAAGGACGCCCATGAAGCAGATGCCATATTGACTGGTACGATGCATCTTCTGGGGGCGACGGTCCAAAAAATAGGTTTTGTAAGTCTCATACGACAGCGATACCGTGAAGCACTCGGTGAGGTGTGACGCCCCCAGCCGGCCGAATTCCGTGTAGATATCGAAGCACTTTTCTGCTGACCATCCCTCGAACTCGCCCTGCAAGGCTCGAAATTCAGAGGCGTGAAATACCGTGAAGCCGAACTCGCGCTGGATGCGCGTCAGGGCGCGCCGGCATCTTTCCCAGCGACCAGCGGTCGAGAGCATGGCCGACATCACCATGTCCGGCGCGGGGCCGTGCGTATCGCTTTCGTCTATGTAAGCGGTAAAATTCATGTGTGAGCGCGCCAGTCGTCGGCATTCGCGTCTGCCACTCGGATTCTTGCCCCTCGCTTTAGCCAATTTTCCACCAATACGACAGTGCAGGACAACATGCCAAGCCCCTCTGACATGCTCGCTGTGAGCCAAACGGCTCAGCGTTTAGCCTCAGGCTACTATGCATTCCTTGTGGCTCACTTGGTCGCGGTGAACCCGAAATCGATCAATTCACTTCCGCCCCCAAAGGCGCTAGGCGAGGACCCGATTGGCGAAATCAAACGAAAGGACGGAACCACTCACACATTAAACCTGCGCCACTACCTTGATTTGCTCCGCCAAGATCATGGGCTGCAACGAGAGCTGTTACGGGCATGGGCCATGGGCGCGCTGCTGACACTAGGCGACGAACTAGAGAAACATGGCTATTTTGATCGAGTTCCAGAGTTGGAGCTTGTATATCACCTACGAAACGGAGTCGCTCACGGAAACCGCGTCAACATCACAAAAAACGGGCGAGCTCGGTTGGCAAGGTATCCAGCTCATAATCGAAACGCCGCTGTGAAAAGCCCTGCCGGGGTCTTTTATGAAATAACGCCTTTCCTGTCAGGGCAAGTGCTCTTCGACTTCATGGGGCCTGCCGACGTTATCGACTTACTGCAATCGGTCGAAATTCACCTCTCCAATGCAGCCGGTGCACGTCCGTAACGTCCATTCTGTTAAGCCCCGCCACCACTCAAAATCCTCGCTTTTTGAGTGGTGGCGCAAAAGGCGCATAAGCTCCAGTATGGAGTCCTCTCGGGCGAAGGTCTGCTCCTGGCGCCCCTTGGCCGTTCGGGACCGCGAACGAGGAACTCTGGCCCGAATCGGTCATTGACCTTTGATGACCAGAAGGTCTCAAATCGGATGCAAGCGGCCCTTCCCAACGAATCCCGACGTGTCTACTATCGCGGGCGCTGCAATTCGTTCGTCAAGCGTGTTAACGGGGCTCGCCGGATGCGGATTTTTGTTCTTTTACTCACGTTCGTTATTCTGGCCTGCAAGCCTTTACCGACTCGGGCCGAACCGACAGAAGCCGCCGCACCTGTGTCGAGAGCCAAATCCTGCGGCGAATCTATCCCGAACACATCTACCGAAGAATTCAACAAGAAATGTATTGCATTGGCTGGCCCACTGGCGGCTATGCGAGGCGGAATGCTTGTCCTGCGCATGGACAATGGTGACAGAAAAAACTTCAATAACAAGGATGGAACTGGCGCAATGGAAGGAGGCTATGGCTATGGCCTCGCTGATTTTTATCCATCGACGCATATTTTCGTCGTGGCAGACTTCGGGGTAGACGCGGGTCGCATCATTGCTGTCGATGGTCGAACAGGACGCACGTTGGATTTCGGATATGCATCCCCTCATTTTTCGCCGCTCGGAAATTGGGCGCTTACGATCGAATATGATGTAGACGGAGTGACCGAGTCTGATTTCGCGATCCTCGATGTCCGAGGCAAAAAGCCAATTAAAATATGGGCGTCTAAAACTAGTAAGAAACGCTTGCCGGCGAAAGCCAAATTCGCTGCCTGGGTCAATGACAGAACGATAAGCTTTACGAGCTCCGGGCAAAAATCTGTGTTTCTTTTCCAAGCCGACAATGGCGCTTGGGACATAAGCACAACGATGCCTTCGAATTGAGGATGGCATCGATGACGGGCTGCCTGCGCATCCGCTTGCCGATGCCAAATCGGATTCAAGTGAGCAAAGTTCCGAAATCTGCCTTCGATCGATTCCGGTCGTTTCGACGGTCTGCCTACGAACGTCCCCTTTTGGCGCCCCTTGGCCGTTTGGGACCGCGAACGAGGAACTGTGACCCTAAGCAGACCCTCAGCCCTGCATCCATGAAGCGAGCGGCTACGGACCTGCAATCCGCTAGACCTCTGGCCAGGATTTGCCTGCTAAGTAGGATTCATGGGCTTGATCAGCCGCCATAAGCCGATCGCGCAGATCGCGGATATCAGGAACCATATAATCGGCCACCTCCTGCCCACCCATGAATCGCGCGAAGTCCTCAGCGGTTTCGAGGCTGAAGAGGGCGACGCTGTAAAGCAGTTGCGGACGCGGGCGGTTCCATTCAATGTTGGGAGTGAAGCGCCCGTCGCCCTGAGTATAAAGGTGATGAGCATACAGATCACTCCATGCGCCATGCACATTCTGCGAAGCACCCGCGAATATCCCAAGGTAGGCTTTGGCAAGTCCTACGGCCTCGGCCTTCTCGTATAGGTTCTTTCCGCCCCAATCCCGTTCCCTTTTCGCGGGGAGTTCCTCGGGCGCGACGCCCGAACTCTTGAACATCCGATCGATCGAGCGACGCATCCGATCCTCGATCGGACGTATGATGCCGCTACAAGCGTCGACGTTTTCATTGATCGCCTTGAGCAGGCGGCGCTCATGATCGAGCGAGTGCCTCACATAGCGATCAAGCAGAGCCAGATCGTACTCCTGCAGCAGATAGCGGATTGCCACAACGGTCTCGAAGGCGAGGCGCGCAAAAATGAAGCTGGTTTCCCGGCGATGCTGCACGGTCTGATCCAGCATAGCTGAAAGCAGCTTATAAAGGCGCACCATGTTGCCGCCGATAACAGCTTGATCTCGTGTCCAAGTTCCGTCGGGTCCGAGGATGCTAATGGCAATAGTGATGTAACTGCCGGTTTCGATCATGAGATCGAGTCCGAGACTCAAATAGTCTCGCTCGCTCTTGAAACCAGCAAGCCGTTCCGGGCTTACGTCGACCCGATCAATCTCTGGAAAAGGGGAAGCTCTCTTGCCTTCAGGGACTGCGTCTTTCATGCCATGTTCCGCTAAAGGAATCCGTTTCGCAGCCGCTCCGATTGCTCGGAGCGGTGCGTTCGATCAATCCTGAAAAACACGTTTTCGCCGCGTCACGGGTGGCAGTCACCCGAATACCGAACCTCGACGCCGACCACATCGGTCCACGAGGCGCCATCGTCTTTTGTTTGCAGATGAATCACCCCGCCGTACTTCGTTTCTCGATAAAATACCGAGGCCTTCTGGGCGCGGTTTGCGGAGCCGACAAGCTTTTCCGGGACAAACGGGGTGACGACCGGCTGAGACCCGGCCGGGCAAACGGGTTTTGGAAATTCTCGACCGCTGATCGCAGTCCCGCTGAAATCCGGGTCGAGGAAATTTGCTGACGCTTGCCCGCCGGCAACAACGGCGCCGAGCAACAAACCAAAGACGCCGACTGTTCTCTTCTTCGTCATGAAATAATCCTCCGTGGCCTATGCTTCGTCCGCGGCGCCCGCGAGAACCGCGGTTCGCCGGCGCGCAGCGCCGATGTCGGAATCGACCGAGGGAAAGACCGACCTTCCGCGCCTTCCGATACCGAAGGGTCCGTTCACCGATCACAGCTCCTAAATCGAGCCGCTCACCGCTTCGAACCCCACCCGCCTGGCCTGCTGCTTGCGCGGCCGGCCCGAGACGATCGGCCGCGCGATCGTCGCGGGCATGGGATCGGCGTCCACGAGGACTCGCACCGATATTCCCAGCTTTCGAGCCATGCGGTCGAGCGTCGGCAGCGACAGCGTCGCCGTGCCCATGCAAATATTATAATATGTCTTATCGGAGACACCGAGCACTTCGACCGCGAAGCGCCGGCGCGGTATTCCGCACTTTTCCTCGATCTGCAGTAGCTTCGATCGAACGATCTTCAGCAGCTCAGGGCTATCGTTTTCGCAGGTTTTTTCACTCATTGGCGCATCACAGCCCGAATCGACTCCTCCGCGACTCTACCATCGAACTGGGCGGAAGAAGACGACTTACTTTCATTCCATCATAATGTAGGCTGTATGCCTCGATTTGATTCGATGGAGGAGAACAGGCCCCGAAAAAAGAAAAGCCCGGCGCGACGGCCGGACCTCTCCAAGATCGCTAATGGGGGACGCCAATCCCTCAAAAGCCGGGAATATGAATGCACCGGCCACATTAGCGATCTTCCGAAAAATTGCAAGAGGTTGCGCGTCCCGCGCCACAGGATTTCTTTGCCTGTTTTCCGCTTAAATAGCGGAGAGCAAACGATGAATCACGCCCAGACGACAGGCTCGACGGGCCGTCGGCCCGACTTTGCCGCGAGTTATCACGCGAAAAAATTGTTCGACGCGCCCTTGTTCGCGGTCACAAACAAGGAATTGCTCAAAGCCGCTCGGAACGCCGTGAAAGCGCTGCGCCTCGATCGCAGCGAGCGCCAAACCCTCGAGCAGCTCGCGCTGTGCTTCGGCGGCCAACAACTCGCCCACGGCCTCTTATGCTGGCCCTCGAACGCTTCGATCTGCGACGCAACCGGAATGAGCGACAGCACCGTCCGCCGCGCGCTCTCCAAGCTCTGCCGCCGCGGGCTCATCACGCCGCGCGAGTCCGCAAACGGTAAACGGTTCCCGATCAAGAACGCGAGCGGGGAAATCGTCGACGCCAGAGGCTTCGACCTCACCCCCCTCTTTGCGCGCGCAGGCGAGTTTGCCGACCATGTGCGCATTGTCGAAATCGATCGACGCTTGAAGCGTCAACTCCGCGACGATCTCACGGCGATCCGCAACAAAGTGTATGATCTGTGCGCGGACGACCCTCATGGTCTCGCCGGCGTCGCGAAGCGCGCCGAAGAGGTTCCCAGACCTTCTCGCGACAGTTCGGCCGACGAGCTCGCCGGAATCATCGGGTCATTCGCAGAGCTCGCCGAAGAAGCTCGGACACTCCGTTACACCGAAACCCTATCGGAGAATATAAGCGGGTATGCCCATCAAAATGACGGGCATACAAAACAAGAAGCTAAACGCTCTATCGAAGATTGCAACCAACGGAGCGACGCTAACGCGTCGCAACATCCTCACGAGAAGCGCGCCTCCGGCGCAACTTTTGACGCTAGCCGAGAAGAAGTGTCTGGGACCGTTCGGAAAACCGAACAGCATTCCGTGACCTTCGAGCTCGCAATTCCAAAGGATCTGTCCTTGTGGCGTGAGGCGTGCCCCGAGATCGAGTCCTTCGCTCCCGTTCGGTCGATCGAGGAAGCCTCCGCGACAGGCGCGACGCTCATCAAAGCCTGCGGACTTGCGCGCCACGCTTATGAGGACGCCATCCATCGTCTCGGCGCCCTCAACGCCGGGCTCCTCGCGCTCTTCGTCTACCAGCGACACGCAGACGGCGAACGCCCGGGCGGCACGCCAGTTCGATCGCCGGGCGGCCTGTTCGTCACCTTCCTCCGCGGGATCGCCGACGGCCGCGAGGATCTCACCAAGCATTTGCACGCGATGCAGCGGCGCCGGCGAGCGAAGCGATACCACTAGGTCGAGGGCCGCCCGCCGATCGTGGCCGCTTCGGTTTCGCGTTCTTTCGAGCCAGCGCTTTCTTCGCAGTTTCCGCGGGGACGTCGGGCCGCGCATTGTTGTGCGTGCGTTCTGGTCGCGCCTGACGGCGGCCTATCGTCGCGAACGTCTTCCATCGCCAGACGGGTTGTTGCGCGAGATCGCTGTCTCGACACTCGCCCGCGTTCGGTCCTCGTCGCCATCGCCTTCAGGCGGAGCACGGCAGGCGGCGGGAATCGGCGCATGGTGAATCCAGTCGACGCTCGATCGCCGGTAGAGCCGTTGTGTGAAGAGTAAGCATCCGGCGTGGGCCGCAGGCGATGGGCTGAAGCGTCAGGCGCCAGCGCGCGACTTCAGGTCTTTGTGGATTTCGATGAGCTCGACGAGAGTTTCGATGCCGAAGTCGGTGAATGCGAGAACGCCGTCGTCTCCGATGCCGTAGACCCAGATGACGCCGTCCTCGGTGTCCATTTCGAGAGCGACGTCGTGGATGAAGTCGACGCTCTCGCCGAGGCGCTCTGCGACGCGTTCGACGGTCGTGACATGATCGACCTTGTTGACGTGCATGCTCAGGCCGCCAGCGCCGATGCGCGCGGAGCCGACGCTCGCCAGTTCCACGGCAGCAGTTCATCGAGCCGATGCGCTGGATGTCCGGCGATGCGCGAGAGAACGTCGGCGAGCCAGGCCTGCGGATCGACGCCGTTCATCTTCGCGCTCACGATCAGGCTGTACATCGCTGCGGCACGCTGGCCGCCGCGGTCGGAGCCGCAGAACAACCAGCTTTTTCTGCCAAGGGCGATGCCGCGCAGTCCGCGCTCGGCGGCATTGTTGGACAGGCACACGCGCCCATCCTCGAGGAACAGCGTGAAGGCCGGCCACCTCTTCAGCATGTAATGGATCGCCTTGGCGAGATCGTGCCCACGCGAGAGTTTGGCGAGCTGTTCGCGCAGATAGTTTTCCAGCGCGTCGACGAGCGGGCGGCTCGACGCCTGTCTGACGGCGAGACGTTCCCCGGCGCTCTTGCCGTTGATCGACCGCTCGATCGCAAACAGCTCGTCGATCCGGCGCACGATCTCGACGGCAATCGGAGAGAGCGGGATTTCCTTTTTCCCCGCCGCTTTGCGCCGCGCATTCTCGTCGATGTCCGCCATTGCGAAGAACGGGCGCCGCGCATGGACCCAGCACGCGGCCTCGCAGATCGCGCCGGGCTCGCGCCCCGGCAGATACAGCTTGCCGTAGCCGTCATAGGCGTCCGCTTGCAGGATGCCGGACCAGTTCGCCAGATGGCCCTGCGGATGTTCGCCGCGCCGATCGCGCGAGTAATAGAACATCGCCGCTGGCGGCCCGGCGCCGCCGAAGGGCGCGTCGTCGCGCACATAGACCCAGCAGCGGCCTGTGTCGGTCTTGCCCTTGGCCAGCACGGGAACCGTGGTGTCGTCCCCGTGCAGCCGCTCGGCTGCGAGGACATGCGCCTCGACGAGACGCCGCAGCGGATCGAGTGCGGCGCAGATGGAGCCGACGGCGTCGGCCATGGTCGACAAGGCGATCGGCGCGCCTTCGAGAGCATAGCGCTCGGACTGGCGGTTGAGCGGCTGATGCTGGCCGAACTTCTCGAAAGCGATCATCGCCAGCAGGCTCGGCCCCGCCCAGCCGCGCGCGACGACATGGAACGGCGCCGGCGCCTGGGTGATCTTCTCGCAGTCCCGGCAGGTGAACTTCTCCCGCACGGTCTCGATGACCTTCCACTGGCGCGGCGTCGTCTCCAGCGTCCGCGTCACATCCTCGCCGAGCTTGCGCAGGCGCGAACCGCCGCAGCAGCCGCAGGCCTTCGGCGCCTCGATCACCACGCGCTCGCGCGGCAGGTGGTCAGGAAAGGTGTTGCGCTCCGGCCGCTTGCGCTCGAAGCCGGCGACCGTGGTCGTCCTGGCGACGGCGCGCTCCGCGGCGAGTTCGTCTTCCGTCGCGTTCGCTTCCAGCTCTTCGAGCTCCAGCGACAACTGATCGAGCAGCCGCGCCGAGCGCTCCGACTTCTGCCCATAGATCTGCCGCTGCAATTTGGCGATCTGGAGCTTCTGCGCGGCGATCAGCGCCATGTCTTCCGACGCCTTGGCGAGCGCGACGGCGAGTTGCGCTTTCAGCACGGCGTTTTCGTCGAGAAGGGCTCGGGCGGCGGCGTCCATGAGGCGAAGTGAATCATAAAACGCGCGATTTGTGGCGCCCCAAAATGCAGCCGACCCCAGCTTTTTCGGCCTCACCCGGCGCTTTGTGGCCTCCAGGTGAGTTGCGGATTCCGCCAATCGATCCCCTCGAGCATATAGGCCATCTGCCCGGCCGAGATCGACACCGCGCCCGCGTTCGCCGAGGGCCAGATGAACTTTCCGCGGTCGAGCCGCTTGGCGTAAAGCGACAGGCCGACCCCGTCGTGCCAGAGGATTTTCGCGAGATCGCCGCGGCGCCCGCGGAAAATGTAAAGGTCACCCGCGTGCGGGTCGCGTTTCAACTGCTCCTGCACCTGAAGAGCCAGCCCCTGCATGCCGCGCCGCATGTCGGTGTGGCCGGTGGCGATCCAGACCCGGCAGCCCGCCGGCAGAGGGATCATCGACGCAGCGCCTTCACGACCCGCGACAGCGCGGCGGTCTCGACATCGGCCCACACGAGGATCCGATCCCCCTCGGCGAGAACGATCTCCATCTGGCCGGTCGGCCCTGGAGGGGAACATTCTGTCGTCGTGTCCGACGTGATCGTGACGGGCAGGATCGGCGCGAGATCCTGCGGCGCGGTCGGGACGACGCCGAACTGCCGACGCCAGGTGAAGAGTTGGTTGGTGTTGAGGTCGTGCCGCCGCGCGACCTCGGCGATCGAAGCTTCAACCTCGAGGCTCTCGTCGACGATCCGGCGCTTCTCTTCGAGAGACCATGATCGGCGCCGGAGAGCTGGGGGATCATCATCATTGCGCGACATCGGCGATAGTGTCCACTTGTAATAGAAGCGGACACGATCATCGCGCCACCTGTCAGGCAGCTATCTCAAAAACCGCAATCAACGCCAGGCGGCCGCCGCCGGAGGGATACTGTGAAGATGCGCCATCGAGAGTCTCTCTCTGGATAAGCTCTGAGACGCCTCTCCCTTCGCATGTCGTCAACGCATACGTCCCGTTGTCCGGGCGACGGCCACTGGACACGAAAATTTTCCCCTTGGCGCGTGCCGCGCCAATTCCTCGCGATCGCGCGCGAGCGCGCTTCAAAATTCCCGCGTCCGGACGTGGCTCGGCGCTTCGCTGGCCCCTCGCCTGCGGCTCGGGCTCTGCCCCGACAATTTCTGGCCGTTTAGCGCCTCCATCGCGAGGGAGATGGCTCCTTCGCAGAAAAATGGAGTGAGACAATGTTCGATATGGCCCGTTTCCACATCATCGGCCGCGTCGGCAATATCAAGACGTTCGAGAAGAACATGCGGATCTCGATCGCCGCGAACGCTTCCTACAAGAAGGACGGCGAGTGGGTCGACGAAGCCGACTGGAACGAGGTGGTCGTGTTCGACAAGCGCACGATGCAATATGTCTCCGAGAAAGTCGGAAAGGGCGACTACGTCCGCGTCGAAGGTCGGCTGCGCCAGAACAGCTACGATCGCGCCAGCGAGACCGTCTACACCGTGGAACTCATTTGCGACGAGTTCAGCCGCTTGCCGAAGAGCGCCTGAACCTTCCGGGCCGCCCCGAGTGGGCGGCCCTGCCCTCGCGCCCCACTTTCTGATAGGATCACCGCCATGAACGCCCACTCGGTCACTTTCGACAAGCTCGTCTACCTCGACCGGCTCAAAGCCGCCGGTGTGCCGGACGACGTCGCACGCGCCCACGCCGAAGGCCTAGATCAAGCCTTGCGCGAGTCCGTTGCGACCAAAAGCGACTTGGAAAAAGTCGAGGCGTCGCTCCGCAGCGACATCACGAAGGTCGACGCCAAAATCGACGTCACCGGTGCCGACTTGCGAACAGAGATCGCAAACTCGGCAAACCGTCTCGCGGCCGAGTTCAACGCCACGATCTACAAAGCGATCGGCGTCGTCGGCGCAATGATCGCGGCGTCTTCTGTCGTCGCGCATTTTTGGAAATAGCCGACGCTCGACGGGCGGCTTCGGTCGCCCGCTTTCGATCAAAATGCCGCACGCCTCGCAAATACTCCGATGGTCTAACCCACGCGCTGTTTTCGCCGAGCCGGCGCCTCCCCGGGCATGAACTGAAACCAGCGACCGCCGAGCTCACCCTTATAGGGCTGGTTCAAATCCTTGCGCCTCAGCCGAAACGTCACCGTCGTATTCGGGACGCCGAGTGTCAGCGCCCACTCGTCCCCACTCTCTACTAAAGCATCGAAGCCTTCTCCGGGCCGATCCACGTCGGCCAAAAAAATCGAATGACTCATAATCATAGGTCCATAAGCCACCTCGCGGAACGGAGGCGAGCTAATTCTAATATAAGTTTCCTTGCGAGAATACCGCATATCAGTCCCAAAAATCCCCACACAGCCGGCCCGCTCGTCATCAACACGGTCGCGATTGACGCGGCCTCGGGCGCTCCGTTCGACGCCGGACCCGCCGGCTCCAGCCACAGCGGAACCGAACAGGCCCGCTTACCCTGAGAGACGAAATCATTCTTGCCGCTGCAATTCTCCTGAAGAGTGACTTTCAAATCCGTGTTCGCCCTCGCCAGCCGCAACCATTCCTCCGCGTCTGCGCGCATCGCCAGAGCCTGGACTCCTCCCTTCATTTCGTCGCGCTCAATTCGACCGAATGCGTATCCCATCCCACCAGCGACGAGCGCCGCAAGCGCGATCGCGCCCGCCGTGAGGATACGCGCTCGAGAAACCGAATGGTCAGAAGCGTTCTGCAACGCCGCCGCGGCAGCGCGACGAACCTCCCCCTTCGTTTCCTCGACCGTCTTCTCGATTTCTTTATCTATCTTGACTTTCGCCGCGAGAATCGCGGCGGCCGTAACCGGCCCCATCGCATCGCGAGCAGCCTCTCTCACCCGCTCTGGAAATTCCCCCACGGCCTTGGGAAGATCATCGGTCGCCTTCCCGAGCACGCGCGCAGCTTCCTCGACCGCCGGCAACGTCTTCTTCAGATCATCCGCGCGATCGAGCAGCGTTCCAACGTCACCGAGGAGTTCCGCCAGCAAAGCCTCGCGATGCGTGTTCGCCTTCGAGCTGCCCATGATCGGTCACCTACCGTGTGATCGACGAGAAAACGTGATCCAAGTTCGCGCGCGCGGAGGCGGCAAGACGTTTCATTGAAATCAAAGACGCCAGATCGGCCTTTTCATCCGCCGATTTGGCCTCTTTCAATTTCGCCTTGTAATCCGTTTCATCGGCGAGAAGTTCTTCTATCGTAACATTCCGCGCTCGCAGCCTCTGATAAAGCTCTGAAAAATGAATCACTGCCTTCGGATCGATCACGAACGACTTCTTTTGCTTTTGGAACGCGAACAGCGGCGCGAACAAATCCTCGATCGATTCCTCGGGCTCGAGCATATTGAAGACGACCCGAATTTTTCGTGCCTCGACGCCCATATTCACGAGGCTATCAATCGTCGAGATCGTGTCTTTGATCTGTTTGTGCTCTTTCACCGCCGGCACGACAAAGAGGTCGACGTCCTCGTGCGAGCCTCGGTAACGACGCATCAATTTCACGAAGTCCTCGACATTCGACGATCCGACGTCGATCACTGCCGCGTCAATCACCATCAGCCGTTCTTGCAGCTCGCCGAACTCCTTTCCTCGAATGGCCTCGCCATCCCCTTCGTCCGCATTGATAGACTCGACGGTCACGAATTCAGCGTTCGCTATGCGCGGCAGCAGCAGATGCTTCGCAATGGTCGACTTGCCGACGTTTCCAGAAAAATTCATCACAGCAATCTTCATTCTTCAGATCTCCCTGTGCGGCGGAGCCAGCGCTTTAGCGGCTTCTCCGCTTCCATGAACTGAGTTGCGAAGTCGTCTCGCTTCTTTTTGTCGAGCATCGCCGCGGTTCTCTCATAATCGTCCGTCGGCGCATCGTTCACCATATCATTTGATGAAGCCGACGACGACCTCTCCACAGCGCTCGATTTCGAACCCTCCGGCGCTTCCAAACGCCCTTTGCTTCCCCGCCGTCCCTCGGCTCGGAGCCTCGATCGGTATTTCCAAAATGTCCCGATCGACATCTGAAGCCCGACCTCCGACATCGCGGCTACCAGGTCTGCGGCGGTCGCTCCTTCCCTCTCCTTAAGCTCGAGCTCCGGCAGGATTTGACGCAGGAGCGCAATTTTCGATCGAGCGCGCACCTTCTTCACGGCCTCTCGCAGGCGGTCGACGTCTACGACCATTGGAGCGCTCTCGTCTTCGGACATGTGTTCTCCCTCCTAACGGAAGCTGAAGCTATCAGATCGGCTGCGGCGCGCCAATAGAATGTCTGGGACTGTCTGGTACTGTGTTGGAGTAGTCAGGTTCTGGGATTAAGTGTCTGGAATCATCAGGGAGTATTCCATAATGGACTTGATATATCGTGAAATGACTTAGAACTGCCTGTTTTGGTCATGAGAGGCGTTCGGTAGCGGAAATTCGAAAGTGAAACGAAGGCGAAAGGGGCAATAGAGTTTTTTCTTATTTGACAAGATACCGGTTTGTTGAGTATGCCTCGGACCAGGCGCTTTGCCAAGCGCGGTCGAGCCATGGCGGCGCGCGCCACGGCGCGCGAATTGCCCCCTCGCCCCGAACTCCCGCAATGGTGCAGACCCGAAAGCCCTCACGATCCAAGCGGCGCGTTCAGGCCGACATGACGGCCGAGGACTTCGCCCGGCTTGATCAAGCGTGTCGGCTATTCGGGGTCGGAAAATCGGAATTGATCCGTCGGCTCACGCGGGCGGCGCTCGACGTGGGACCAGCGCTCTCCGTCGACAACGCAGCGAGCTTGCGAGCCGTCTCCAAGGAGCTGCGGGCGATCGGCCGCAACATCGCGCAGATCGTCAAAGGCATTAATCTCGGCTACGCGCCGCAGCTCGCCGAGGACGAGGCGTTGTTCCGCGCCACTCACCAGGCTCTGACCGATCTCGACGTGAGAATTCACGAAATGACGGTCGCTTACGGCACAAGGCTGCGCCGATCCGCGGGCCTGAAGCCTCTCGCCGAGAGAGAACCGGGCTGATGGAGCAAAATCTCCGAGTCTATCTCGTCGAGGAAATGAACCGCCTCGCGTCGCGCGCGCGAACCGCGACAGCCACCGCGAAGGACCGAGATCGGGAGATTTTGGAACGATCCGCGCCGAGGCGACCTGCGCGAGCTCCAAGCCGCTCGCGCCCAATCCGGGAACATTCGCGCGCCTCGCCGGCGGACCCGAATCCCCTTCCCCACGCGACCGATCGCGCGCTTCGTGGAACCACGATCACCGGGCGCGAGGACGAAGAAAAGCGCCGCAGCCTGCCGAACGCGCCGCACGGCGGGGCCGCGAAAGCCCCTCGCTCGTCCGGCGCCGCATCCAGCGGGCGTACGGAAGCGTTTCTAGGGCGTGGGGCCTCTCTGCAATCGCGGGCCGGCGCGCTGGCGGGCGGCTATCGGCCCGCCGTCGTGAAGGTCGTATCTTACGCACATGGAGCCTCACGCGCTTCCGCGACCGCGAACTATGTCGATCGCGAGGACGTCCACCTCGAAAGCCATGACGGCCTGGAATTGAAAGGCCGCGAGGCCATCAATGCGGAGATCGCCGCATGGTCAAAGGACTTCGAGCAAAGGGCTGAAAGTCAGGACGTGAGTTCCGTGCGGCTGGGCGTCATAGGCCTGCACGATACCGCCGTCGATCGCGAAGCGCTCGGAAAGGCGATGGCGGCAGCTTTCAAAGGCCACAGCTACGCATATCGCATCGAAAAGCTACCCGGCGGCGCCATCGAAGGACGCGCCGTCGTCGCGTTCGCCGGCACGTTAGGGATGCGAACCGAGACCGACTGGCGAGACGGCGTGCCTTTCGCCAAGACGATCGAGGAGCGGGAACGGTTCACAGTGACCACCCGCTCGATCGGAGACCCCGAGAACGCCTTCGCCGAGCGAGTCTTTGCGCCGAAATCCGAGGCGCGGATGAAGGCCCGCATCGAGGAAGCGACCGGCATTGGCCAGCACCGCCTCAGCATCGAGCCCGGCGCGCCGGGCAATGGTCAATCGAGCGTCGTTCACCGCCTCACCCAGCTCGTCGATCGCGGGCCCGCCACTTCCGGGTCGGGCGCGACCCTCTCCGACCCTTCCTCAATTCAGGCGGAGTCGCGCGCATGGCGCGCGGATCTCCGCTCCTTCAAACCCCGCGACACGATGCATCTCATCATTTCGTCGAAGGCCGGAACCGACGTCGACGCCTTCACGAGATCCGTCCGCGGCTTCCTCCACGAGCAGTTCTCGGATCACAAATTCATCTTCGGCGTTCACACCGACAAGGAGCACGCCGGCCATGTCCACGCTCACGCGATCGTCGCGGTTCGGAACGCCGAGGGTGTGAAAATTCACCCCGGTCCGCAGGACTTTCGGGCATGGCGCGAGGTATTCGCGGAGCACGCGCAGACTCAAGGCCTGAAGATCGTCGCGACCTCGGCGGCCGAGCGCGCGTCGTCCCAAAGCTACGGTCCGAAGGACAAAGCAATCGTAGATGCGGCGGAGCGTCCCCGGCCCGGGCGTGAAGCGCGCGACCGCGCTTATGCGCGCGATCCGGCAAACCAAACTCTCATCGAAAACGCGCGGCGTCGTATCGATCGCGCGCACACGAACCCCATTCGATTACCAGCCGGCGAACCTCAACGCATGGCGGTCAATGAGGCTCGCAGCGCCTGGTTCGACGTCGCCAAGGCGAATCCGACGAACACGACCGCGGTCGACTTGCTCAGACGTGTCAATATGTCCGCTGCCGCGGGAGACATCCTTGCAAAAATCGCAATTCGTGTAGAATCATATCATTCACAGGAGGGACCAATGGCCGGCGCCACATCCGAACAATTGTCTTCCGACCTCACGACTTTGAATGACATCGTCGATAGGGCGTCTCAAGCCCTCGACCCGTCCACACGCGAGACCTTCCTCGAAAGGTCCGGGCGCTACCTCGAAACTCTCGCTACGCGAGTTGACTTCACACGGCTGGCCGAGCAAGGCGCTCAGGCCGTTTCGGCACAGACCGTGCAAGCGGTCGCCGGCGTCCGCGGCCAGCAGCTGGTCGATCGTGCGCAAGAACTCGCAAGGACCGAATCCCAAGAGGCGCAAGCGGCGGGACGCGTGGCGGATGTGACTGCCGCGGCCGAACGTAGAGACGAGGCCAACGCCGGGCTCGACGCGACGAGCGCGAAAGACTTGCTCGACGAACGCCGAGCGGCAGCCATCACCGAACGTGACGCCGCGCGAGAGCAGCGAGAAGCGATCGCTGCGCGTGAAGCGGCCCGACAGATCGAGCAGAACCCCGCTCAGGTAATCTCGCAAAGCCTCGCGCAGGATGACCAGCTCGCCGCGCTCCGTCGCGAGCAGGAGCGTCTTGCCGAAGAGATGAAAGTCGAAGAGCGCCCGCAGCGGCAAACCCATGGACAGAAAATGTCCTGACGTCGCGACAGCCCGAATCGACGAAAAAAGGCCCGCAATCGCGGGCCTTTTTCACGTTTCCTCTCCACTCTCAGGAAGCTCACCAATATGGCCGATAATAAGGCCCGTAGTAGTAGCCATAGCGCGGCGCCGTCGCTGCGCCGATCACGGCTCCGCCTATCACACCGGCCGCGGCGGCCGTGGCCACCGCAGCAGCCGCCTGGTCCGATTGAGCGCGATTTTGCGCATAGTTCACGCGCGCACATCGCTCGAAGCGCCTTGTCCCTGGTCTCAGTCCTGCGGCTTCGCAAGTATATTCAGCGTTCGCCGCAGATTCTTGCACCGATTGACACGCAGACAGAGAAACGGACGCAAACCCCGTAATTACGAGAGCCTGTGCAAATTTACGCATTCCACAATCCTTTCGTCGTCTCACTTCAGTATAGCCTCGGCGCTCGAAGCGTCAGGCGCTCTCAATGAACCGGGCTACTTTTGCAAGCAGCGTCCGCCCATGACTCTTCGATCTCTATGCAGCAGCCCGGACCTCGTCCATTTGCTTGTTAAGCAGATTTCTCAACTCGAGCAGCGCTCTGTCTTCCATGACCCCACCCTCGATGAGCGCGTCCAACAATTCGATCACCTTTTGCCCGTCATCGGCTTGAACACCCTCGACCGCTTTCAAGACAGCGCCTATGGACAATTGGTCAACGGTCAATTGTGGCTCACTCGTCCCCTTCGACGGTTCGACGTCGTCGATCTTCGCCGTTTCCGCCGAAGGAACGACGGCCGCCGGCTCATTCCCACCGATCGCCGGCCGCGCGGCGCGGACATCGGAATCCGGCTCTGGAGGCGGCTCATTGTCGCCGTCGATCGCCACATAGCCCGACTCCTCCGGGAGCGCGTGATCTGATCCAGTCGCCACAGGTCGCTTATCCGGTTTCGCGTCCTCGGTTCCTCGCCCGGCGAGAAGCGGCCCCATATCGCGATCCTTCCACCGTTCCAGCTGCGGGAGCGGCATCGGAGCCTCGTGGTATCGCGCATAGAACTTCGCAAACGGCGAGTCCTCATAGTGACGCAAAATGCGCAGCACGAAAGGCTTCGCGCTTCGAACGACGAGGATCGCCTCGCGCGGGTCCATTTCCCGCAATTCTTGCGGGTTGCGGAGAGGCTGTGCTTCGTAGTGAATGTTCTCCGTCGAGCTCGTGAACCATCCTGCCCCTGCGCGTCGCACTGGCGTCACGACCTTGATCGTTCGATCGCCTAGAAGCTCAGACACGTAGTTCGCCGTCTCGAGATCGTCGATCGCCAGAAACAGCTTCACCTGCGATCCCGCCAGCGTCGACGCGCGGATCGCCTTACCGTAGAGCTCGTCGAGCTGCGACAGCGACTGTATGATGATCGCCATACGAAATTTATATCCGGCAGAGATCGTGATCTTCGTTATCAAGGAATCCATGCGGCCGAGGTGGTAGAACTCGTCCAGCATGATCAACACTTCATGCCGTTCCTCCGGCGACGGCCGCTTGTTCATCATCAAGTCGTGGATCTGCTGAAACATGATGCGGATCACCGGCCGGAAAGAAACGAGCTCGGCGAGGCCGCAATGCACAAAGACCGCCATCCTCTGCTGACGGAACTCGCGCAGATCAAAATCCGAAGTTGCCGTCGACGCGGAAACGAGAGGATTGTTCCACGGGTTCATCGCCATGTTCACGTTGAACACGGCGCTGTTGCGCGTCTCCGGCTCGAGCGCGACATATTGATTGAACCCATCGACGATCCAGCGCGGCAACAAGGGGCCTTCGCTCTTCACCAACCGTGCGAGCAGACTCGAAACGTCCTTGCCCGTCGTCGTCATCCTCGCGACGCCCCGGAGGTGACGTGAGCCTTCGCAATTCGGGGAAGTCAATACATAACCGATCAAAGTCGACAGCAGCATACGAGCAGAGCCCGACCATGTGTCGTCAGCACGCTCGGGAACGAGAAATCCCGCGACCACCATGCAGTCGGTCGGCATGTTTTCATCACGCCGGATGAAATCGAGCGGATTGTACCGATGCGTGCTCGCCGAACCGGGCGAAAACAGAAACACCTTCACGCCTTTGTCGCGAAGGAACCGGGACAAAATATCGAAGTTTTCCCTTTTCACGTCCCAAAATACGAACGAGCCGTCATGGTCGTAGCCGTTTGGAAGAATGAACCCGGTGCCCTTGCCGGAACGCGTCGGTCCGACAATCAGAAGATGCGCCGGATCGGCGTTTCGAATGAACCCGCCGTTCAGCACGCCCAATATAATTCCGCGCTTTCCTGTCATCCGCCGCTTCGCTGCATCCAGCACTGTGCCGAAGCTCGCATCCCCTTTGTGCTTCGCCGGCGCCATCGTCTTCGTGAGAATGAACAAGGCGGCGCCGATCGCGAACACGACGCCGACGGCAATCCCTCCCCGCTTCAGCGCCTCGTCTCTCGTGCCTGGATATTGAACTCTGCGCCAGAAATGCGACGGCGCAAGCAGGACAGTATCCGCGCCGAGCGACGACATATCGCGCCCAGAAAACTGTTGTTGCACGAGCGCCCAGCGGCTTTTTCCGTCGCTCGGATCACGCGGGTTATGTCTCGCCCCGACCGTAATCTCATAGGCGACGATCCAGACGACGAAAGCAACGATCGTGGTGACGACAAAGAGTCCGATCCTATCGGCCCAAACTCGCAGCATTCGACCCCCTCCGTCCTTGCCACGCGGCCATTCGAGAAAAATAGATTTCCGACGTGCCGCGCCAGCCACCAATCCGGCTTTGCTGGATAACGATCGGCAAGACAGATTGGACGTAGGATATGATCTCGTCTTTCCGCAGCCCGAGACCGCATTGCATCACCAACAGCGCCAATCGTTCGAAGGCCCCTGATGGACTGTCCGCATGGATCGTAGTGATCGATCCGGGATGACCCGTGTTCACTGCGCTCAAAAAGGAATACGCCTCCGACCCACGAATTTCGCCCAGAAAAATCCGATCTGGCCGCAAACGCATTGCCGCTTGCAAAAGGCTCTCGATCGTCACGCGCGCTTGGCCCTGATCGCCTTTCGAAGCGACGAGAGGTAGAAAGTTCCGCTGCAAGGGCTTCACCTCGCGCGTGTCCTCGATCGTAATGATTCTCTCGTCGAGGGGTATCTCTTTCAAAATTGCATTCAAGAATGTTGTCTTTCCGCTCGACGTTCCGCCTGACAAAAGGATCGAATACCGTTCGCGGACCGCTATGCGAATGAAATCCTCTATGCGCCCCGAGTCTAACGCCTCGCACAGGGACACATCGACGGCAGACAATTCATGAGCGCTGGACACTTTCGCGCGATCGAACGAGCCCATCTTACGGTAATCGTCCAGCGTCAACTCTTTGATGACTTGCTTGCGGATCGCAAAGCCGCCCCCGTCCGTGGTCGCCGGCGGCAACACGCCTTGAAACCGCTCCCCGCCCGGAAGCGCCGCAGACAACAACGGGTGCTCGCTATTTACACTCTGAGCGGAATAGCCGGCGACACGTTCCGCGAGATGTCGAAACCATTCACCCGTCGCTTCGCTGCATTCGACACGGCGCATCGCCGAGTCGCCCATCACTTCGACATAGAGCACGCCAGGTCCGTTGGCGACGATCTCAACGATCGAATCGTCATCTAGCCAGCGCCTAATTGGCGACAATGCCTGATCGAGGAAGATGGTCTTTGCGTCAACGGTGTTATCGACGAGCCTTGGCTTCGCGTTCACGTTTCAACTCCCGTAGCGCTTCCTTGACAGGGTCCGGGTAGAACGCCGAAAAATCGAGGTCTCTTCGCACGAAGACTACGATCCGCTCCCCCTGGTCCACGTAGATCGTCGGAGGAATGTTGATCGAATTGCGCAAGGCCTCTTCCGACAGCCTGGTCAAGGATTGAGAAATCTGTTGCGCGCCGATCTGACGTGCGTTGAGCAAATTCTGATTGGGCTGGGACGAGATTGTCGTCTGGGCGCCGGTCACAGGATCTGTGTACGTGTAATTCTGTGTTTGATTGTTATTCAGCTGGCTTTGTTGCCCGAGAGTCGAAACGAACTGCGCGACCCCGCCGATGACGCTGAGCGCGATGGCCGAGCCGAAACGCTCGACGTAATGTTCGTCCACAAATCCCGGGGCGCCCGCTCGACCAAGGTCGTCCGTGCCGATCGAGCCGAGCTGAACAGAAACTCCGTCAGGACGAAGAAGCCGAGTC
Organism: Methylosinus sp. H3A; assembly: GCF_015709455.1. Taxonomy (NCBI): domain Bacteria; kingdom Pseudomonadati; phylum Pseudomonadota; class Alphaproteobacteria; order Hyphomicrobiales; family Methylocystaceae; genus Methylosinus; species Methylosinus sp. H3A. The sequence continues at coordinate 10,586 of NZ_JADNQW010000006.1, read as the reverse complement.
CAAACGACAAAAACGCGTGTCTGTCCCCGAGCTAGACCAGAGCGATATTCGCCGAGCAGCGTCGATCCGCTCGGTATGAGCACTCTCCTTCCGTCGAATGAATATGTATCCTCCCTCGTGATCGCCTTTACCGAGCCGGGCAGATCGCTCTGGATGGCGCTCAGCAGCTCGCCTCGGATCATCGTCCCCTGAGCCACGAGCGCGTCTATTCGATCATTTTTCGTCGCGACCGACTTTTCGACGCCGGCCGATCCGGCGCTCGCCAAAAACCGACGATTGCCGTCCTCGTCGGCCGCCGCGCCTCCACCGACGGTGCCTCCATTCTCCGCCCCTGGCGCTTTCGCATTCCCCATCCCGCCGTCGAGAACCAGTTGCGGCGCACGTAGACGCTGCCATTTGAGCCTCTCTTCTTCCGCAGCGCGCTTGCGCGCCTCGGAATCGTCATCCACTAGCTGCGGCTCTGGAAAAGGAGGAGGCGCCAAGGCCGATGGCGGCGCCACTGGCGGGGGCGGAGTCTGGGGATCGGGCGGAGGTGGCGGGAGACTCACTTTCCCGAGATCCGTGGCGGGAAGGTCGATCGACGGCGCCGGATATTTCGTCGTCGCGAAATCCTCCTTCTCCGGCGTCGTCATGGATTTGGTCGTCTGATGCTGCGACGAATAGACTAACCATCCGACGAACGCGATGGCCGCAACAGGCACGCCAACCTTCACAAAGTTCCCTGTGGTGCTCGACGAGCGCTCCACTCCGCTTCGCGCGGCGTTTTCGAGCTCCCTCGCTCGATATTCATCCGGTGTCGGCATTCTCGCCTCGTCTGTTTCGAAATGAAAACGTCATTGGCTCGCCGCCGCGCGCTGCGGCGCGTACGGCTCGAGGCCAGTCGGCTCATAAGTATTGAACAGGCGTCGATTGAAGACACAGGTCACTTCCTGTCCGTTCCTCAACGTCCATTGGAAGTTCACCTTGTCCACAACGAGATATGCGCCTTCTTTATGAAAATTGACGACGCTTTCTTTGCGCTCGCGATCCACCGCGAAAATCGCGGGCGTCTCTTGGTCCGCCGTAAACCGGAACCACGTCTTCACCCCATCGTCGAACACCGCAACGGGCTTTGAAAGCGACGACCCCTTGTAGGCGTAATCGCTGTTCGCATTCGCGACCTTGAAATTCTTCGTATTGGGATAGGCCGCACGCTCTTTGGCCACTGCCAGCAGTTTCGCGTCGGCCTCGTCGTCGGGAAAGCGAAAGCGAATCTTGAAGACCTGGTCCTTTCCTTGCCGAAAGCCGGATCGCAAAATGAAGCTGTATATCCGCTTCGTCGTCACGACATTCAGATTGGACAGCGCGTCCTTCTCGACGGGCTTCACGAACAGGATGTTCTGCGCCTTGTTCGGCTCGACCTTCCAAGCGATCGAGTCTCCGAGCGCCATCGACTCGATCTTCTCATCCTCAGCGAGAACGATCATCGTCGAAACTCCGAAGGAGCCGTTCACGGCGACGACCTCGTCCGGTCGGTAGCTGATTTCCCTCACCCGGGCGTCGTACCGACCCGACCAGGGAGCCTGCTCGGCCCGCGCCGTTGGTACGCCTCCCGCTTCGACCCATGCGAGTAGCGCAATTGTCGTCAAACGACGTGCTCTCATGGCTTCGGCCCCCCCGCGGCGCCGACCGCAGGAACGGTCTCTTGATCGCGACGATATTCCGTCGTCTGAAAGCCCAAGGGATTATCGAAGCGCATCCCGTTCGAGAGCGGCGTGCCGGAGTAGCGAAACCTCACGAGCGACACCCAGTCGCGATGCACCACATTCGAGGACGAATGCTCATCGGTCGAAAAACGCACCAGCGCAGTCTTCTGATTCGGAAATGTGACGGACTTTATCTCGACCGACACGTCCGTCGACGTTCCGTAGAGCTTCACCAAATTTCGCGGGTTCGCCGGGCTGAAAATTTCTGTGAGGTCTCGTGACGCATCTCCAGTCGAGAGCAATTGCGCGAGATCGAAATTGCTCTTCAGCGCCTTGGGGTCATATGTTTCGCGCGCCTTCACATAACGCACGACGTTGAACATCGTGATCGCTTCGTCCTGCGAGAGAGCTCCATCGGCAAGGGGCCGCTTGATCTCGACGAAACCGGAAGAGCGGTCGACCTCGATGACATAGGGCTCGAACGTCTTCAGCGGGACCATCGACGCCAGAGCCGCGATGGAGCCGAGCGCGATCACGCTCATCACCGTGGCGATGATCCAGGCGAGCGACATCGACGTTCTCTGCCACCGCGCGCGATCCTCCTCCCAGCTCGCCCCCTCGCCATAGTAGTTTCTCAAATCGTCGCGTTGCTTCACGCGCGGCGGACCGTCATCATCATCCTTCATGTCTGTCCTCGAAATCGTAACATCGCCGCGCTTCCATCCGAACGGCTTTCAATGCACAAGACGTTCGTTGCGATCTCCCGCTGTCATGTCTAAATCTCACGGAAATGCATTGTTCCCGCGAGCGCGCCGAGAGGCGGTGCGCCCGCTCAAATCTGGTCCATTTTCTTTGCGAGAATGTCGGACGCCTGCCGGCCATAGATGCGATCATGTCGCGCGCGAATATTTTGGTCGCGCCATGACAGGTTCCAGCCTCCGCTTTCTCCTAGCCGGCCGGGCAAGCGAGCTCGATACACCCCACCCGCGGCGCCACCCAATGCCCCCGCCGCATATCCAACAGCGTACCGCCAAACTCCGCCGACAGAAGCGGCGTAGAGCGGTATGCCGCCGGTGACGGTCGACGCCAGCGACGGCAATTGCGCGGCGAGGAACAACCCGGTGAGCCCGACGACGAAGAAGGGCGCCAAGGCGGTCCAATCCACCATTCCGCTATTCAGCGCGTTCTGGAGATTGTCGAAGATCGGCTTCGTCACTGTGAGATAAAAGGCGAGAAAGGCGTAAGCCAGCAATTGAAGGGTCGCATACATGGCCACGCCGTTCAGCCACCCCGAAAAATAGCGTCCCGTCACGCTGAACAGCAGCAGAAGGATCACGATCGGAGCAAGTCCGAGCAGCAACCATAAAAAGACCTTCGACAAGATGATCGTGAACAGGGACACGGCTAGGAACAGCGCGACTATGACGACGCAGGCGAGCCCGACGAGAGCCGCCGCGAAGGATTCGAGAGACCATGTCCAATGAAGCTGGAAGCCTTTCGATATCTGGTTCCAGATATTCTCCAAAGCCGACACCACGGCGTTAGGAGAGCTGTAGGTGAAATTATTGCCCACGGTCAGGAGCTGATTGCCGATCGCCGTCGGGCCGTCATTAAAGAGGCCGTAGACCAAAGCGGTGAAATCGCTCCAAGTCGTCGCGATCGTGTAGATGACGAATGCTCGAAACAGCCGGAAGACCGCATCTGTCGCCGTTCCGGTCGCCGTCCCGGCCCATATGCCGTAACCCCAAAAAATCACATAGGCGGCGAGCATCAGCGTGGCTACGGATAGCCCACCGGGACCGTTCTGTGTCACGCTGCGCGCCAATTCCTGAAAAGCGCCCTGCACGTAGTTGCAACCGGTCTGGTCGACGTTAGACAGTATCGTCGGCAGGAGTCCCGAGCCGTAATTCGTGGCCGGACAATTTTGAAGGACCGTCATCGCAATGCTCCGGCGTTAATCGGCCTCAACGGCCCACAATCGTCGTTCTTCCGCGCCGCGACGAATGGACCGTATCGAACCGGTTTCAGCGGCTCCGCGTAAAACAGCGTCTGAACGGCGCCCGAGCCGTTGGGCGCCGGTTCCTCACGCCCGGGCGTCACGAGAGGCCCGCCGCTCTCTCTCATCGAGCAAGGCGCCTCGAGCGGCTTATAGCCGCAACCGCTCACGGTCGCCGTGATAGCGATAGCCAGCGCCAGACGACCTATTGTCTTCGCCATCATTATTGTCCGTAAGGCTTGAATTGCATCGCTCGCGCCGCCGCTGAAAATTGCGCGATGCGGTCGAGGTTGGCCTGATTGGCGGCCGCCGCGGCCGTGTTCACAGTCCCATTCAACTGGATGATCGATTGACCGTTCTGCGCTTGGATCTGCGAATTCTGGTCGATCGAGCCCTTCACATCCGGCGAGCTTCCGATCTGCCTTGCGCCGGAGCTGTAGGCGCCGCTGGCGCCTTGCACCGTCCCTTGTGTCGATGTGATGAGCCCGACGATCGTCGCCGCCGTATTCATCGAGGAGGTGTAGGCTTTGTCCGTGGGCAGGGCCGAACTCATGCCCGACAGCGATTGCACCAGATTGAGGCCGTTAATCAGGGTCGAGATGACGGACTGAGAATTACCGCCCAATCCCGCGAAAGACAGTGCGCCTCCCGAGATGACGGACCCTAGCGACGGCGCGTTGCCCATCGAAAAGCCGCCGCCTCCGAGCGCCATATTCGCGAGCGATCCTTGCGCGATCGACGAACGATCCCCGGTCACGGCTTGCAGCGTCTTCTGCACATTCGACAGAATGTCTTTATCGGTCGACAGGATCTGTTGCGTGTTCGCCGCCGTCTGTTGCGACTGAGTCAAATTCGCATTGTCGATCACAGGCACCTGGGCGTGCGCCGCGCCGACAAGAGCCACGCCGCACAGCAAGCTGAAATAAACCCGTCTCATGATCGTGTTCCTTTCACTGCGACTGAGAAGAAAGCGATTGCGTGGACGCGCTGACGCTCTCGAGGTAGACCACGATATTGCCGGCCCCGTCGACATACCGCCTTTCCCAACAGCCGCCGTCATTCAGCGACTGGCACACGGAGCTCGACGTCGCGATGCAGGGGTCGGCGGCGGTCCCATTGCCGCGATGGCCGACGCCACAGGCCGAATTCGCTGGCGCAATCGCGACCGCCCAGGGAGTGAACCGCATCGCCTGCGCGCCTTGGCTGAAGCCCGACACGCGCGCGACGTTGATGGCGTTGTACGCCTCGACCCAGAGATTGGCCGTCGCCATCACCTGGTTCCAACTGATGCCGTTTTGAACGCCGCCCGAAGAATTGGCGTCGTATCCGGCCATAATCGTCGCGCTCTGTCCCGCATACGCCGACGCCTGTTGGTATACCGGACCTGTGGTCGTGACCGTCGTCTGGGTGGCCATATTTCCGGCGACGACTTTCGCCGCCGCCGACTCCGTCGTTTGCACGGCCAGCTGCGGACCGGCGGCGCCGGAGACCGGCGCCGCCGCATCTGGATTATATTGCTTTACCGCTTGCGTGCCGGCGCTCTGGTTCGGGGAGCTCGTCGTATCGCGCGCGCTTCCTTGCTGGCCCGTGTGCGTCGCGCAATTAATGCCCTTTTGCTTCTTATTCTGGTCTTGTTGAACAGGAACCATCTTGTCCGTCTCCGACCGCGTCTGCGATTTCTGTGTCAATTGCGCCGCGTCTTCGACCGGCACATTCGCGCGAGCGTCGACGACGGCTAACGTCAAAAAACACGCGCTCAGTCGCAAAACTCTCATGTTGCGCTCCGTCCAGTGAAGATGGGCAGCCAGACGTCGGGATCATCGCCGACGCGATCAATGAGCGTATGCAGTTCCGCGACCGTCGATGTGCGTCCCGAAAGAACCTTGATGAGATCGGGCATCGAGCCGAGATCGAGCTTCGCGATCACAGAGTCTCCACCGTGCTTGATCAAGAACGACCGCGCCTCCGGCGTCGTTTCTCTGATCCAACGGATTTCCCGTTCTGAAAGACGAAATGCGTTCCGGTAACTTTCGTCATCGGCTTTTGCGTTAGGGAAAACACGTTCGTCGAGGTCTGCTCGATCAATGTCGCCGCGGACTTCGAACGCACAATGTCGGAGGCGCTCTGCGTTCCGAATCCGACAATTCCATTCTGCTTACGGATCGTTTTCAGCTTGTCCTTGATGAAATAAGCAAAAACGTCATCATCGAGCAGCCTCCACCCTTCATCGAGAAAGAGCATCAGCGGCGTGCCGTCCAGCAGCTCGTCGATTCTGTGGAATATGTAAAGTAGCGCGGCCGTGCGGATGATCGGATCGTCCAGCACCTTCGTCATGTCGAAACCGAAAATGTGTGAGACCGAAAAGTGATCCTCCTCGTTGTTAAAGAGCCAGCCCTTCTGATCCTTCTTGATCCACGGCTCGAGCCGGGTGGACAGATCGCCCTCCCCCGCCTGAATCCGACCCCGCAGCAATGATTGGAACGCCTCCAATGACCGGCCTTTCGCCGGACCGGATACGACTGTCTTGATAGCGTTGCGGATCACCTGTTCTTCCGTCGCGGTCAGACCACCCGCGCCGCCTTCACGTCGCGGCGCGAGCATGAAAGAAAACAGCCGGAACAGGAACTCGCGGTTCTCGCCAGAGTCCGACAAAGTCAGCGGATTGAAACCGGTCGGCGTACCCGGATCGAGCACTTCATATTGACCACGCAGCGCTCGAATGAAGATTTCCGCGCCTCTGTCCTTGTCGACGAAGATGAGCTTTGGACGCGGCGCGACCCGCTGTGCCTGCGCCGCGATGAAGGACAGCCACACGGTCTTGCCTGAACCCGAAGGCCCGACTACAGTGAAATTGCCCAAATCCTCGACGTGGAAATTATAAAAATACGCTGTCTGCGACGCGGTTTGAAACACCGAGATCGCCGGTCCCCAATGATTGCCTTGCGGCGACCCACTCGGATAATTGTGCAACGAGACGAAGCCGGCGAGATTTTTCGAACTGATGATTGAATTGCGCGCGATATACGAGAAATTTCCCGGCCACTGCGCCCAAAAGGCCGGCTCCATGTCCAGGTCTTCGCGTATCCAGATCACCGACCGATCGGTAAGAGCTGCGCCCGCGGCGGTGACGGCAGCGTCGACTTCTTTCAGCGTCGCACCGAGAGGAACAACGGTGAAGTGATGCTGTCCATAAATCGCTTCCGAAGCCAGCAGCTCATCCCGCGCGTCGTTAAGGTGCTCGGCGATGATCGACCCGGCTTCATCCGACATATCCACTTGCCTCGCAACGCGATCGATATGGGACTGCGCCACAGGCCGATCGATAATTGCGAAGCTCTGTGTCACCACTATTTCGTGCGGAATCGTCAAAAGGTTGTCGAGGAACCCTGGACCCGTCAGAGCGGGATATTCTCTGAGAGAAATAACCGCGCCAAAGCGCGTGTCTTGCGATGATCCACCTCTAAGCTCGAAAGCGTTACGCCCGAAAAAAATCCGCTTCGTCGCGAGCGCCTCGTTCAGCGGCATCCTGGGCAAATGCATAGGCCGTGGAATAGCTCCGTTTCCGAGCTGAACAAGAAACTCTAGCGGCTCCGAGAACCATGATCCCTCTCTGTCGATCACACGCAGCTGCCGAGGCCGATAAGCTCCCAAGGCCGAGAGGATCGCCGTGGCGACATCTTTGAGCTCCGAGATCGCCTCTTGCTCTTCGTACGAGTCGCCGCCTTTGGTCTTCTTTCCCATAACGGACTGGGCGATTGCCTCGAACGTCCCCGCATGTCCCTGCAGCGGGCGACGCACGATGGTCAAATAAATATCGTTCACGAACATACGACGCTTTGCAAGGGCTGCGTCGTATCGTTCATCGATTTCGCGACACAAGGCGTTATCGAAGGTCGACTCGATCTTCGGCTCGACCTCGCGGCGAATGATGTGTGAGTAAATTGCGAAGCGGCTGTTGCCAAGAGCGCGCACAACGTCATTCCGTCCGTGCATCCGAACATTAATGTCAGACCAGTCCGCTGTCTGAAACGAAAACCCCTCCAGTTTCAGGAACGTCATCAACAGCCCTTTATTCGTCCGAATAATCCAATCATCGACGTGCCGTGAAAAGGGGAGATGCGACGCAACGGGTAGCTCGCGACGCGAGACGGTACCAAAGGTCAATTCGTTTCTCAAAGCGCTCAACATCGCGATCAAACCTTATAGGAGTCGCAACCCCAAAATGCTCTGGAGCGTGGAGGGCAACGTGAAAATCGGACAAAAAGGATCGAGAATATGCGATCGTCGCGAAGCGTCACCACATAGCCGAAAAGATGGAGCGGTATGATGCTGACGAGCATCATCAGATTGTGCGTCGCGAGAAACAGGACCGCCGTAAAAATACACTCGGCCCAGAAATAGTCCTGCGGCACGCCCTTGATCGTCGGCGCGCGTGTGAGTGCGCGCACGAGCGGGACCGTCATAGGCTTTTCGAGATCATCCGTGTTCATATATCACTCCGATCGATATCGCAGCGCAGAAGCAGCGTCGCTCCAAGGAGCGGCGCTGCTTCTGATTTGGTTACTGTCCAACCGCCGATTGGAAGAACTGGACGATTTGGACGGAACCGAACACGAGCACGATTCCGAAAATCACCGAGCCGGCGATGGCCATGTCAGGCGCCCTGCCCAGGCGAAAAAGCCGAGCGAGATGACCGCCAACACCGCAAGTGACGTCGAAATCTGGCCGGTCAGAACCGAAACTAGCGTTTGCAGCGTCGATTGCACGGGCGCCAGATTGCCCGTCGCAAACGCCGGCGTCACGCTCAAGACGATTGAAGCTGCGATGACCGCGCATCGCTTCGCAACGGCCGAAGGAAATGATTTCAACATAGCTGTTCCTCTCATTTGGTTCCGACCTACTCGGCGTTCCAGACGAACCCGGACTTCCACCTTTCGTCACTGGTTCCAACTTCACCGCGACGCGAATGCGACGCATTCCGCTCGATCCTGTTCGCTGCAACATGCGCAGCCTTGGGACCGTGCGTCTTCACGACCTTTTCCCAGTCGTAAAAGTCGTTGAGGACATCGGCGACAAATTTCACCGTTTCGGGATACGGAGGCACGCCGCCATGTTCCGCCAATGCGGCCTCGCCGGCGTTGTATGCGGCCAGGATAAAGAGCGGGTTGTGGTAACGGCCGTGAAGATCACGAAGGAAGCGAATACCGCCCCGCACATTTTCCGAAGGATCGCAGATATCGACCTGATATCGCTCTGCCGTGTCCCGCGTGATTTGCATCAAGCCGACAGCGCCCTTCGGCGACAAGGCGTCCGACCTAAAATCGCTTTCCGCGCGTGCAACCGCGACAACAAAATCAGGATAGAAGTTTTCCTCTCTCGCGATCTGTTCGACGAGGGATCGAGCAGCCTCTCGCGAAATGGGCGACGTTGCGCAAGGAGAGTGCACCGGCGCGCTCTCGCTCAATCGCTCGACCGCTCCCGAAACTTGCCGCCCCGGGATAACCTTTCCCGAACTGTCGACCGTCGCCTCGAAGCGATCCCGCGCGCCGCGCAAATCGGACTCCCCGCCGCGAGAGCGGTAGGAACGAATAAGATCAATGAAATGGCTCGAACCGATCGCCGCATGGCCGCCGCCGCTCGCTAATAACAAAAAATATGTTATACATTCAAATGAGTCCGGCGCAAGCTCCACGTACGGAGGCTTTCATGTCGAGGTCGAGTTTCCCAAAAAATCGTTATTGCGGCATCGATATGCAGTCTAATACAGCCGGTTATGACTCACGCACAAGACGCAAGCTTTGCCTGCAAAGTGCTTCTCTGCGGCGCCGCCACCAACCCTTCCTGGTCCTCAATTCCGTATTGCGTGCCTATAATGCAACAGGCACTGGTTATGCAGGCATACGGATTCGCGGTCGGAATTTGCGCCGAAGCGATGCAGGGCGCTAATTCGAACAGCCAACAAAATCAGAGTGCTGGCGGTCCTGCCAATGGCTTGACCACAGGGCCGAGCGCCGGATCGAAGAGCGAATATCCTTGGGTCTACGGGCAGCCTAACCAGTGATCGGCGTTCAATATAATGGAATATGCAGCTAAATCGTTGGCATGGCGATCGATTTTTGGGGCTGCGTTGTGCTTCTGCTGGACGTCGCAGTCCGGGGCGCAGACTCGCGCCACCGATTCGCGCTGGTTTCCTATCCCCGAGACCGCGACATTCGAGACTGGCGATTACGTGGGCGCATCAAGGACAGCGATATCGCCTCTATGGCGTGCAGTCCTGCTTGCGGGGCACCTTTTTCACCAATGAGCACGGCTTGAAGCGCGACTGCGGCGAGGCGAGCCTTGCTATGCTCGTCGCGCTTATTCGGGACTTGAAGCTCTTTGTTACACCGCGGCGCAGATCGCAGGCGACACGACGCACTTCGTTATCTGCTTCGCTTCAGATGGCGTCTGGAAAAAGCAAAGGGTCTCGCGTCGACCTCGGTATGTCCATCGTCACTCTCGGATACGCGGTCGCCTCGACTTCGCTCGAGGGGCGGCCCGTGCATCAGGCTTATGCCGAGGCCGAGAATTTAGCGCGCCGGTCGAAAGCGGGTCTCTGGGCCTATCCCGATTTCCCTGAGCCGATGTCGATCATATTGCGGGCCTACAGCAAAGCTAACGCGTCCCCGTCGACTCCCAGCCAGACGCTTCCCACGACGCGCTGACGCCTAGCGCGCCTAGCGCCTGTTCACGGATCGAATGCGCAAATATCGCCAACACGTCATGCCGACCGCCAGCATGACAAAAATGGCCGCGATCCACATCGCGGCGACGATCGAGCGGTCGACGAACCCAAGCGCGAGCCACTGGCGCTCCGTTCTCACAGTAAGGAAAACGATCAAGGTGGCGGCTACGGCCGCCACCGA